>JAVLBV010000170.1:0-775 GCA_031580685.1 Haloquadratum sp.
GATCTCGTCTTTGATCGCCGTCTCACACGCCACCGCCCCACACCACGGTGTCCGCACATACCCCCCGTGGCGGGGACGGGGGGCTCGCGGCGGCCGCACGGCGCTACCGCAGGCTGCAGCAGCTCGAGCAGGAGCTGTCGCTCGCACAGCGGTGGGTGCAGGGGCGGCTCATCGAGACGGTCGAGGCGATCGACGCCGCCGTCGACGGGACGGGCACCGAGCGCTTCACCGCCGACCTGCTCAGCCTGCTCGCGCGGGGGCCCTACCCCATCGAGACGGTGGCGATGGAGCTGCGGGTGCCCGAGGCGACCGCCGCCGCGGCGGTCGCCGAGCTCGCCGAGGAGGGCATCCTCCGCCGCACCCCCGAGGGCTGGACGCTCGCGTGATCACACCGGGCGGGCGAGCCCCGCGCGGACGTCGCGCCCCACGTAGTGCCCGACGATCCCCGACAGCGCACCGGCCGCGCCCGCACCCACGCCGACGGCGGGGCCCACCTGGGTGATGAGGCCGATCGCGACGGGCGCGAGCAGGCTCGTGAGCGTCGACAGCCCCACGAGCGCGACCATCGTCACCGCACCGGCGAGTGCGACGCCCACGTAGCGGCGCCCACCGAGGACCGCGCCCACGAGTGCCGCCCCCGCGGCGATGCCCGCGAGCGTGCCGACGATGCCGACGATCGGCACCATGCTGCCGACGGTGCCGCCGCCGGCGACCGCGGTGAGCGTGCCCAGCGGACCACGCAGCCGTCTGAGGAGCATGCCGACCCTTGGGGCCG
>JAVLBV010000171.1:0-774 GCA_031580685.1 Haloquadratum sp.
CCCGAGGATCACGAGCAGCTCATCCAGCCGCCCCTCATCATCGAGCTGCTTCGCGGGCTCGCCGCTGTCGACCCGCAGCGTCGCATCCGCGAGCCCGTGTGTGGCGGCCCACCGCTGCAGGAACGTCATCCCGGCGGTCGCATCGTCGCGCACGTGCAGGCAGACCACCTCCGCGCCCAGCGTGTCCGACAGCGCCCGTGCGACCGCGGCGGCGAGGGCGGTGTCGGCCCCACCCGCCGTCGGCAGCACGATGCGCGCGACGTCGAGCCCCCGCGGCAGCACCGTCAGGAAGTCCGAGGGCACCGCACCGCGCAGCTCCCGCAGCGTCGAGCCCGCCCGCCCGCTCGAGCCGTGCGCATCGGGGCCGCGGCCGATCACCGTCAGGTCCGCGCCGTACCGCTCGGCGGCGTCGTACACCGCCTCGAACCCCTTGTGGGTGAACAGCGTGTGCGCCTCGACGGGCACCTCCACCGCCGCCGCGGCGGCCTCCGCGGTCGCGAACAGCTGCTCGTCCAGGGTGGGGTCGTGCTGTGCGCGGGCGGACTCCAGCGGCGTCTGGTCGGGCACCTGGTGGATCCGCACCGGCAGGACGGTGCCGTCGTGCGCCGCGGCGACGAGCGCGCCCACCCGCACGAGCGCACGGGCGGTCTCGGGGTTGCGGATCGGCACCACCACGCGGTACGACGCGGCGGCGCCCCCGGTGCGGAAGCGCCGGCGCACCCCCGCCGACAGCGGCAGCGCCCCCGCCGCGAGCATGCCCGAAAGCGCGCCCAC
>JAVLBV010000172.1:0-769 GCA_031580685.1 Haloquadratum sp.
CCTTGGTGGTAGCGATGAGTAACTACAACATCAGCAGCACCGGCCACGATGCGCACGGTCAGTATTACGATTTAGATGACGATGCACCATTCGAAGGCATCACCGTGGACGAGGCGATGGGAACGATAACTATTCACGAAATGCCGGAACGGATGAAGCTATCAGACGAATACTATCAGTATCTGGGGTATATGCAGAGATGGGGAAAACTCGGACAGACCAAAGAGTACGTGGAGTGGCTGGAAGACGAGCTACTTATGGAGTGGGAAACCCACGGTTACCCATATAACCGCCCACCATCCTCACAAGAGTAACTCACATTTAAACAAACATACGCTCGGTTGGTGTAGTCCGGCCAATCATGAAAGCCTTTCGAGCTTTCGACATGGGTTCAAATCCCATACCGAGCAGTTTAAGTACCCCTACCCCCTACTACTGAATGTATGACCCAAGTACCAACAAACAAAATCGGCGAGACGGCGGGCGAGCTTGAGCGCGTCCGAGCAGATGTGATGAGCGCTATCGATGCGCATCACGAGACAGTCAACTTTGCAGGCGGCGACGTTGCTGCATCTGACATCATCCGTGATTTGGAGGACGCAGTTATGGATATTGATAGCGCGCTCACATCACTTCGGTGGGCATCATCCACGTTCGAGGAGCGATACCTATGAGCTTGCCAGAGTACCCCCAGATGGACGACGGTCAGCCAGACCACCACGCCGCGATTCGTGAGATGTTCGGGCGTGCCCCAACAGAGACTCATCCC
>JAVLBV010000173.1:0-767 GCA_031580685.1 Haloquadratum sp.
CGATCCAGCGCTCGCTCGCGGCGGTGACCGCAGAGCGCACGAGCATCGTGATCGCCCATCGGCTGTCGAGACGACAATTGCAGCCGATGACGGCAATGCTGATTTTGATTACACCTCCACCGGCACGTTCACGCTGACGCTACGCGGACTTGATGCCAGCACGTCGTACGTGGCGCTTGATGGCTCGGGCACCGAGCTCGGGACAGGCACGTCTGATGGGGCTGGCAATCTGGACCTGTCGATGACCGCCACGGGCACCAACACCGCGCAGATTGTTGAGAATCCCGCGCCAACGTTGGCCAACCTCGCGCCAGATGGCACGACGAAGACCGATCCCGATGTCGAGCTGTCTGTCGATGTCGATGATGGGAGTTTCAGCAAGCTGGGCGGCGATAGCGTCGATGTCGCATTCTACGACGCATCCGATGACAGTCAGATCGGCAGCACGCAGACGATCACGTCGGCATCGACCGTGACGCAGACGTTCACACAGACGACGAACGGAAACGTCGATTGGTACGTCGAGGCCACCGACCAGTACGGCGAGACGACCACATCCGCCAATCAGACGTTCACCATGGCCGAACCGGCGCCAACGTTGTCCAACGAGTCCCCAGCTGACAATTCGCAGGTGTCCAGCCCACCGCTGACGCTTGAAATCGATGTCACCGACGCCGGTCTCGGTGATTACGACAAATGAGGCCGATGAGACGGTCGCGAGCGTCATCGCGGTGTACGCCGAGGAGGTGCTCGCGGTGGTCGATGTG
>JAVLBV010000174.1:0-738 GCA_031580685.1 Haloquadratum sp.
CACCCCGCCGGCGGTGTCCGCGCGCTGGTACGGGCCGTACGTGTTGAACGGCCGCAGCACCGTCACCGGCAGGTCGTAGCCCGCGGCGTACCCCATCGCGAGCTCCTCGGCGGCGAGCTTCGTCGCCGCATACGGCGACGCCGGCGCGGTCGGATGCGTCTCGTCGATGCCCCCGTCGGCGGTGGCGACGTCGTACACCATGCACGTGCCGACGATGGCGACGGGCACCTCATGCGTGCGGGCGGCCTCCAGCACGGTGTGGGTGCCGAGCACGTTCGTCCGCAGGTGCGCGGTGGGATCCGTGAGGCTCTCGTGCACGTCGATGCGCGCGGCGAGATGGATGCAGCGGTCCGTCGCCGCATCGAGCACCTCCGCGACGGCGTCGGCCTCACACACGTCGCCGACGGTGAGCGTGAACGCCGGGTCGTCGGCGAACGCGGCGACGTTGGCCTCCGCCCCCGCCGAGAGGTCGTCCAGCCCACGGACGGTGTGCCCGCGCGCCAGCAGCTCCGCGCAGACCCACCGCCCGATGAACCCCGCCGCGCCGGTGACCGCGACCGTCTCACCCATCGACGACCACCGGGGCCTCCGCGGCGATCGCCGCGCGGATCTCCTCGAGTGCGAGTGGCTCTGCGGCAGCGGAGCTGCGGACGACGCTGTCGGTGGGTGCGAACCCTGCGGGCGGCTCCGGCGTCCGCTGGTCGGTCGCCTCCGGGAGGATCGCCAGCAGCGCGCCGT
>JAVLBV010000175.1:0-730 GCA_031580685.1 Haloquadratum sp.
GTGCTGCGCGTGGCGGGACAGCCGCATGCACAGCTGCTGTGGCTCTGAGGTGAGCGGGGTTCCACAACGATTTTGCCCACACCCGGTGGACGCTGCACATGTTAGTGACCGTCTCGGGTCCGCCGGGTGCCGGGAAGTCCTCGACGGTCCGCGCGGTCGCCGAGCAGTTCGCACTCGAGCACATCAGCGGCGGCGACATCTTCCGCGAGCTCGCCGACGAGCGCGGCATGGGGCTGTCGCAGCTGACGGCGAAGGCCGAGGAGACCGACGCGATCGACCGCGCGATCGACGAGCGGCTGCGCACCATCGCCGAGCAGTGGGGGATGGCGAACAAGCCGTTCATCCTCGAATCGCGGCTCGCGGGCTGGCTCGCGGGCAACCGCGCGGACCTGCGCATCTGGCTGGATGCGCCCGAGGAGGTGCGCGTCGAGCGCACCGCCGACCGCACCGAGATGGACGCGGAGATGCGCGTGCGCTCGATCTCCGAGATCGGCCGCTACGAGTCGTACTACGGCATCGACCTCACCGACCGCTCGCTGTACGATCTGGTGCTCAACACCGCACGGTGGGGCCCCACCGCCACCTTCCGCATCGTCGCACAGGCGATCGAGGCGTACGACCCGATCGCCGACGAGGGTGCGTTCGTCACCCCCGACGTCCCGCTGTGACCGACAGCGCTAATCCGCACGCCTGCGTCCGCTGCTGACATGGCCGACCTGCACCCGCTCGC
>JAVLBV010000176.1:0-712 GCA_031580685.1 Haloquadratum sp.
CGAGGACGACGACGGCCCCGTCGAGGTCCTGGTGGAGTGAGGTGACCCCGCCGCTGCGGTGTCGAGGCCGGCGATGAGCGCCGCACGCTCGACGACCGGCGCGATCGCGGGGTGGACGTGCCGGGCGCCGAAGGAGTACACCGGCGTCTCGGGCGCGGCCAGCCGCACCCGCAGCGCGGCGGTCGCCATCGCACTCGCCTGCGAGAGCAGCCCGATGATCGCCGTCTCATAGCGCGCGAAGCTGCGGTAGCGGCCGGTGATCTGCATGAGCGGGCCGCCGTCGACGATGCGTCCCGGCGGGACGGCCTCGACGGTCACCCCCAGCGGCTCGAGCAGCTCGGCGACCGCGCGGACGCCCGCGAGGACGAGGTGGCGGCCCGTCGGCAGCTGGTCGGCGGTCACCGCCGCGGTGACGGTGGGGTCACGGTCGGCGACATCGAGCGCCGCGAGCGCGCGGTCGAAGTACGCGTCGGTGGCATCGCCCGCGCGGATCGTCGCGGCATCGACGAGGTCGAACGGCATACCCGCAGATGCAGAAGCAGCGGCAAAAGCCAGGTGGTCGGCCTACCGGGGCGCGTCGATCGCGGTGAGCGCCGTGGGCGTTGGCCCGTTGACGACCCGCACGGTGCGGCCGTCGGTGTCGATGCGGAACGCATCGGCGAACGGCCTCGACGCGATCAGGTAGGTGTCATCGCCGAGGGCGGTGCCGTCG
>JAVLBV010000177.1:0-710 GCA_031580685.1 Haloquadratum sp.
CGCACGTCTACCAGCTGTACACGGTCCTCCTCGATGATGTGGATGATCGTCCGGCGGTCATCGACGCCCTCGCGGAGGCGGCGATCTCGTCGGTGACCGCCAGCGCAGACTCCTGCGCCCCCTCGCCGTACGCCTCGGTCCGGTGCACCGGCGGGTCCCAGTACACCTTCGAGGCGATCTCCGCCTCCGCGAGGGCGTCGATGACCGCCGGACGATCATCCGCATCATCGAGGAGGACCGTGTACAGCTGGTAGACGTGCGTCCCCTCGGGCGGGGGTGTGTGCGGCGTGACCCCGTCGACGCCCGCGAGGCGATCTGCGTACGTCTGTGCGACCCGCCGCCGGTCGGCGATGAGGCGGTCGATGCGCTCGAGCTGCGCGCAGCCGAGGGCGGCGGTCATGTCGCTCATGCGGATGTTCGTCCCCAGCGTGACGTACCGGCCGGAATCGGGCCGCTCGAAGTAGTCCGCCGAGGCACGGCCGTGTGAGCGGTACCGCGCGACGCGCTCGGCGACCGCAGCATCGTCGGTGAGCACCGCACCCCCCTCGCCGGTGGGGGTGATCTTGTTCTGGCAGAAGCTGAGCGCGGCGGCGTCGCCGACCGCACCCAGCATCCGCCCGTCGGCCGTGGCGCCGAGGGACTCCGCCGCATCCTCGAGGACGAACAGGTCGTACTCATGGGGACGGCCCCCGGTACACCGCTGGCGGTCG
>JAVLBV010000178.1:0-709 GCA_031580685.1 Haloquadratum sp.
AGAAGAAGTTCAAAGGTATCTCAAATGCTGTTGAGGCAACCAGTAAGGAAGAGCAGATTCACGGTCTGTTCGGACAAGAACTTGTCGATACGATTCGCCAGGAGAACCCCAATCTTTTCGGAGAACAGTTTGAGCACGATGTTCAGACAGCCTGCAGGAAAGCATATGAAGCAGAGATGGGAATTCTTGATTGGATTTTCAGCGAGGGCGAACTGGAGTTCCTCCCCCGAGAACACGTCGACGAGTTCTTGAAGGACCGGTTCAACCAGAGCTTAAAGAACGTTGATGTCGAGCCGATCTTCGAGACAGATGAGGCATTGCTCGATGAGGTCCGTTGGTTCGACGAGGACATCATGATGACGAAGGACAACGACTTCTTCAGCAAGCGCTCGACCACGTACAACAAGCACACGACCAGCGTTACAGCGGACGACATGTTCTAAGATGACATACGATACACATTTTCCTGAACTCGACGAACAGCACAGGACGCCATTTTATTGGTTGAACGATGACAGTCGACAATTTCTTCGCAATGGATATTTACTCGATGGTGTTTCTGCAGAGGAGCGAATCGCAGAGATAGCAAAGCGCGCCGAGGACATCCTTGGAGAAGAAGGGTTTGCCGACAAGTTCTATGCGTATATGAGCAAGGGTTACTACAGCCTCGCAAGCCCAGTGTGGTCAAACTTTGGTCTTGAGCGCGGTC
>JAVLBV010000179.1:0-696 GCA_031580685.1 Haloquadratum sp.
TCGAGCGCACACGACAGACCGGCAGCGCCGATGATATGCTCCCCACCAGCTTGTGGTCGGAGGATTCGTTCGGGGTGGTCACCCTTCCGATGCCGCCGGCCGTGTCGGAGCGGAAGGCCGAGCTCACGACCGTCTCGGACGATGTCCGCGTGTTCGCACAGAACCAGTTTAAGGTCTCCGGCTTCAAGGGGTTCATCGATGTGGGCTCACCGATCATGGTGGAGTGGACGATCGACGCGACGAAGGGGATGCGACACACCGAGCACACCCATCTCCACGCCCACGGCATGCCCATGGAGATCTCCGACATGGGTCTGCGGCGGGCGAATCAATTCCTGTTCACCATGGGCGTCGACATGAACATCTCGTACCGTGACTGGATGCCACCGGACGATTATGAGGGCCTGTGATGGCGGAGGTGCCCGAGCCGCTCACCAGCGACAAGGTGGAGGCCCAGGTGCTGCGGCAAGAGGTGTGGCACCGCATCAACTCCCGGAATCAGCACTACATGGCCGCGTTGGTCGGCCCCGAGGGGTCGGGCAAGTCGTGGACGGCCCTGAAAATCGCCGAGCTGATCGATCCCACGTTCGGCCCCGATCGGGTGATGTTCGACCCGCACACGTTCATGGAAAGCCTCACGGCGTGGAAAGATGCCGGTGAGACGCGCGGAAAGATGATCGTCGTCGATGAGGCCGG
>JAVLBV010000017.1:0-16677 GCA_031580685.1 Haloquadratum sp.
GTCACGGTGGGCGGTCAACCTGTCACCGGGCAGCTCACTGGACGCGACAGACGAGGGGCGGGCACCCCCACGGGCCTCCAGGGGGGTGTACCCGCTCGCGGTGATCACCGAGCGCAGTGCCTCGACATCCACGGCCGACGGGAGATAGCGGACGCTCACCTCGTCGGTCGCCACGTTGACGGCGACGTCGATGACCCCCGGCTCACCACCGAGCGCCGCCTCGATCGTCTGGGCACAGCTCGCACACGTCATCCCCGAGACGGGGATCGTCGTCGACGCCTCGATCACCCGGTACCCCGCTGCGTCGACCGCATCGACGACCGCCGCCAGCGCATCAGCATCCGGCGCGACGGTCACGCTCGCGGTGTCGGTCGCGCTGTTGACCGTCACCGCATCGACCGCAGCCACCCCGGCGATCGCCTCCTCGACGGTCGCCGCACAGTTCGCACACGTCATCCCGGCGATGTCGAGGCGGACGGAGTCATCTGACATGCATGCGGTTGGGCGCTGAGGCATTTAGCTCACCCGACGACGATGGATATACAGCCATCTGGGCTGTGGATGCGGTGATGGACGATGACCACGAGCCGGGTGCTGCGGACGCGCTCACCGGTCGGCGTCGTGAGCCGGTCGGGGCACCGGTCATCCGGGCGGACCCCGCGGTCGCCGGTGCGCATGCGGAGCAGGCGGCGAACTTCGACCCGGACGACCCGACACAGCTGTCCGCCGCGGTCGAGGAGGTCCGGCGGTTCGCCGCGACCGACGGGACGATCGATCGCCTCCGCATGCTGCGGGGCGCCGCAGCGTGCGCCGCGTGTGTGCGCGGCTACGGCTCCTACAAGGACGCCATCGCGGCGATCGGTGAGGAGGTGGGGGTGAGCTTCGTGCGCAAGTGGGCCCGCGTGCACGACCTGCCCATCGAGATCCGCAGACAGGTGGCGCTCGGGGCGATCGCCCCCTCTGCGGCCAAGCACATCGCCCGGGTGACGGGGGTCGACCGCTACGACCTCGCGTGGGCGACGATCGACCACGGCCTCACGGTGCGGGAGGTGCGAGAGATCGCGGGGGCGGCGGCGGAGTCGACCGTGCGGGCGGAGCTGGAGGCGCGGGCGATCGCGCTGGGCCGCCTCGAGCTCGAGCTGCCCGTCGAGACGTACCGCCGGCTGCGGACCGTCGCGGCCGACGGTGGCCAGACGCTCGAGGAGTGGATCACGGCGGCGATCGACGGACAGCGGCGGTGAGGGGACACCGAACCCTTATGTCGTCATCGCCGGTCTCTGGGGGTGAGGGCCGGTAGCTCAGTCAGGCAGAGCGTCTGGCTTTTAACGGGAGGGCATGCGTGCCAGCTCGGAAGACACCAGACGGTCGGGGGTTCAACTCCCTCCCGGCCCGTCACAGTTCCTGCAGGGCGGCGTGGGCGGTCTCGACCGCATCGGCGTACACATCGATGGCCGTCTCGATGAACGCGGGGGCGGTCACGTCGACGCCCGCTGTCGCGAGCACGTCGACCGGGAAGGCCGACCCGCCGAGGGAGAGCGCCTCCCGGTAGGCGGCCGCCGCCGGTTCGCCCTCGGCCTCGATGGCATCGACGATGGCCATCGCCGCGGAGATGCCGGTCGCGTACTGGTACACGTAGAAGTTGTAGTAGAAGTGCGGGATGCGCATCCACTCTGTGCGGATCTGTGGGTCCAGCTCGACAGGGGCGTAGTACCGCTGTTTGAGCGCACCGTACAACGCATCACAGCGATCGGGGGTCAGCCCCTCCCCAGCGGCGACGACCTCGTGGATCTCGTGTTCGAAGGTCGCGAAGAGCGTCTGGCGGAACAGCGTCGACCGCACCCGCTCGAGGAACTCATTCAGCAGGTGCAGCCGGAACCGTGGCGCCTCATGCGTCGCCAGCAGATGCCGCAGCAGCAGCGTCTCGTTCACCGTGGAGGCGACCTCGGCGGTGAAGATGCTGTAGGACGCATCGTGCCACGGCTGTGCCGCGTTCGCGAGCTGTGAGTGCATCGAGTGGCCCAGCTCATGCGCGAGGGTGAACATCGACGAGAGGTCCTCCTGCCAGTTCATCAGGATGAACGGCTCGGTGTCGTAGGTGCCCGCAGAGAACGCCCCCGAGCGCTTCCCGCGCGTCTCGTACACGTCGACCCAGCGGTCCTGCAGCCCGGTCGCCACCGCGGTCTGATACGACGAGCCCAGCGGGGCGACGGCCTCGATGATGTGCGCACAGGCGGTGTCGTAGTCCATCGTCGGCGGCTCACCGGGACCGATCGAGACGTACAGGTCCCACGGCCGCAGCGCATCGAGCTCCAAGGCGGCGGCCTTCAGCTCGAGGTGTGCGTGCAGGGCGTCCACGCGGTCCTCGACGGTCTCGATCAGCGTCGTGTACACCGTCGTGGGGATCGCCTCGGGGTCCAGTGCCGCCGCGAGGGCGCTGTCGTAGCCCCGGGTCTCGGCCATGCGCACGTCCTCGGTGACGCTGGTGCGCAGCGCCGCCCCGAGGGCGTTGCGCACCCCGTCCCACTCCCCGTAGAACGCCTCGTACACCCGGCGTCGGAAGGGGCGGTCGGGGTCGCGCTGCAGCCGACCGAAGTTGCCCTGGGTGATCTCCAGAGGATCACCGTCCGGGTCCTTCACGCTGGGGAAGCGCATGTCGGCGTTCGTCAGGAGGCTGAACACCTCCGCGGTGCCGCCCATGACGTCACCGAGGCCCGCGAGCACCGATTCGACCTCCCGGCTGCGGGTGTGGTCGGCGAGCCGGCGGACCGCATGGAGGTAGTGGTCGTACCGCTCGAGGGCGGGCACCGCATCGATGAACCCCGCGAGGGTCGCATCTGAGAGCGCGATCAGCTCCGGGCGGAGGTAGCTCGCGGCGGTGGCCGCCTCCGTGCGGATCTGCGCGATGCGCGCCTTCATCGCCTGGGCGGGCTGGTCCCGCGTGTCCTCTGCAGCCCGCAGCAGCGCGTAGCTGCCGAGCTGCTCGAGCTGCCGGCCCATCCGCTCGCGTGCCTCGAGGATCTCCAGCAGGCGCGCACCGGAGCTGTCGACCTCCCCCTCGCCGGCGGCCACCGCCTCGATCAGCGGCGCCACACCGTCGACAGCCGCCTCCCACTCGTCGCTGTCCGGGTAGATGCTCGTCAGATCCCACCGGTACTGCGGGTCGATCGCATCTCGCTCGGGGACCGCGTCCATGCGGACCCACACGGGGCCGCGGATATGAGTTCACGCATCAGTCGACGTGTGCATCGCCCACATGGTCGGCGATGTCGGCGAGCACCGCACCCTGCCGGTGGTGGCGGTCGATCGCCGCTGCGAGGTCGCGCTGCATCGCGGTGAGCCCGCGGGGATCCGGGGTGAAGTCGACACCCCGGTAGCGAACGTCCCACAAGAGCAGGCCATCGGCCGCCGCGGGGGGGATGCCTGCGGGGCCGTCGACCGCGGCCGCTCCGAGCTGCAGCGCGATCGCATCCATCGACCGCTCGCCCACCGTGACCTGCCGGATCAGCTCGACGAGCCGGCGCACCAGCTGGCGGGGGAAGCCCCCCGCGGTCACATCGATGCGCAGGCCGCGGGCCCACGGGCGCACCGCGATCGTCACGGTGCGGACCGTGTGCTCCGCATCGAGCGTCAGGTTGTGGTAGTCGTGCTCGCCGCTGAGTGCGGCTGCGGCCGCCTGCGCGGTCGCCAGATCGAGCGCATCGCCCACCAGATGGTAGCGGTAGGTGCGCGCGGTCGCATCGTGCGTCGCATGCAGCGGCCCCGTGGGGTCGACGTGCGCCCACGCCCAGATGCCCGCGGGCAGCGCGCCCGTGAGCACCGCCGGTGTGCACCACGGGGGGACCTCACAGGTGACCGTCTGCGCGACCGCGGAGACCCCGCGGTCGGTGCGGCCCGCGGCGGTGTACCCCGGGGGCCGTCCCGCCTGCTCGGTCGCCCCGAGGCGGGCGAGTGCCTCGAAGAGCTCCCCCTCGACGGTCCGGACGTCGGGCTGGCGCTGGTAGCCGTAGAACTCCGTGCCGTCGTACGCGAGGCGGAACGCACGCAGCGGCACCCCGCTCACCCGTCGTAATCGGCCACCGTCGGCCGCTCATGCGGACCGGGGACCGCATCGACGGGGGCGCTCGTCTGCGCGCCGGTGCGCATGTCCTTGATCGTCACCTCACCCGCGGCCAGGTCGCGCTCGCCGACGATGATCACCGTCTCCGCACCCACCGCATCCGCATAGTCCAGCTGGGCGCCGAAGCTGCGGCCGGCGACGTCCACCTCGACGGTGTGGCCCAGCTCGCGCAGCGCCTGCGCGATCGGGGCGGCGGTCGCCCAGACCTCGCCCACGGTGAGCAGGTAGTAGGTGGGTGACGG
Source organism: Haloquadratum sp. (assembly GCA_031580685.1). Classification (GTDB taxonomy): domain Archaea; phylum Halobacteriota; class Halobacteria; order Halobacteriales; family Haloferacaceae; genus Haloquadratum. The sequence continues at coordinate 4,360 of JAVLBV010000017.1, forward strand.
TGCCGTCGTGGGGCCCACCTCGGCGGTGGCACACGCGAGACTCAGCGGGGCCAGACCGGGCGCGACGCCCACCGCCGGGGTGGGCTGTCCGCCCATCGCCTCGATGAGATCGTCGTACCGACCCCCGCCGAAGATCGACCGGTCGACCGCCCCCATCGTGTCGAAGCACTCGAAGACGAGCCCCGTGTAGTAGTCCAGCCCCCGGGCGGTCTGCAGGTCCACCCGGCAGACCGCATCGGCCCCCAGCTGCGCCACCGCCTCGAGCACCGCACGCAGATTGGCGACGGCATCTGCGACCGCGGGACCACCCGCCGCGGCGACCGCATCGAGGTCCCCGCCGGCGAGCAACCCGTCGAGCTCATCGGCCGCCGCGGCGGCGATGCCCGCGGCGGCCAACGCATCGAGGTACGCCTGCTCCTCGAGCCCATCACGCTTGTCGATCGCCCGGATCGCCGCGGTGTGGTCCGCATCCGGGCAGAGTGCATCCAACAGCCCCGTCAGGATCGCCCGATGGGAGATCCGGAACTCGACCTCCTCAGCACCGAGGCCGAGGGCGGCGAGGCCATCGGCTGCGACGGCGAGGACCTCCGCATCCGCCATCGGCTCGGCGCTGCCGAAGATGTCGATGTTCGTCTGGTAGAACTCCCGGAAGCGGCCGCGCTGGACCTGCTCGTACCGCCAGAACGGGCGCGTCGAGACCCACTTGATCGGCTTCGACATCGCCTGCTGGCGCTCGACGACCATCCGCGCGACCGTCGGCGTCAGCTCGGGTGTCAGGCTGACCTCCCGTCCCCCCTTGTCGGTGAAGCTGTACAGCTCATCGACGATGCCCGGGCCCGACTTGTCGACGTACAGCTGGGTCCGCTCGAGCGCCGGCGTGCCGACCTCGACGAAGCCGTACGCGCGTGCGGTGGCCTCGAGTGTGTCGATGATCCACCGGCGGCGGGCCATCTCATCGGGGTACACCGTCCGGAACCCCTTGAGGCCCTCAACCATAGCGGCGGCTTCGGGGGACCTCCGCAAGAAGCTGGCGACTGTCGCGGCTCACCGCCGGCGGATGTCGAACGAGCGCGACTTGGGTGTGAGCTCCCGCAGCAGCTCCTTCATCTGCTCCTCGTCGATCCGGTCGCGGATCCGGCCGCTCTGGGCGAGCCCCACCAGCTGCTGTTTGACCGACTCGGCGAACTCCGGCTTCGACATCTCCACCGCATTCAGCCGCTGGCGCGCCCCATCGGTGAGGTACTGCTTGAGCATCGCCTCCTGCTGGGCGGACGCCTGCTCTGCGGCGGCCTCCCGTGCGGCCTGCTGGTCGGTCCCCTCTGCACCTGCCTGCTGGTCCTGCAGCTCCCGGAGCCGCTGCTCTCGCAGCTCCCGAAGCCGGTCATCATCGGGCGTTCCGCTCATACCTACTCTGATGGACTATCGTGGAAAACCGTTACGGAGCCGGTCTCAGGCGTACCGCTCGAGGTCCGGGCGATCGAGCTCGGAGAGCACCGTCGCCGCCGCGCCGTCCAGGAACGACTGGCCCTCCGGGGTGATCCGACGGCCCTCGCCGCTTGCGGTCTCGACGTAGCCGAGCCCCTCGAGGTCCTGCAGCAGCAGGCGGATGATCTTGCGGCTGCCACCGGTGTGTCTGCGGCCGCCGAAGCCGTAGCGGGTCGACCCCCGCACCTTCGTCCCGAAGGCGGACGACAGCCGGTCGACGCCGACGGGCCCGTCCATCGCGACCTTGCGCAGCAGCGCTGCAGCACGGACGGCCCAGAAGTCATCCTGGTCGGGGGGGAGCTCGCGGCCGGGGCCGGTCTTCACGATCTCCGCCCACTCGGGCGCGTCGAGATCGTCGGTGAGGCTGTCCGCCACGGCGTCGATGAGCGCCTCCGCGGGGACATCGTAGATGGTGACCATGCACCCGCTATCCGAGCGAATCGGTTAAAAACATCGTCTCAGCCCGCAGGGTCGGTGCTGCGGACACCCAGCAGGACCGTCACCACCCCACCGACGAGCACCGGCAGCAGGTAGATCACCCCACGGAAGATCACCACCGCCGCGGCGGCGACCGCCTCGGCGATCGCGAGTGCGGGCAGCGCCAGCAGCACGACCACCAGCACGGTCTCGATCCCGCCGACGCCCCCGGGCAACGGGGTGATGCCCGCGATCGCCCCGAGCGGGACGGCGATGACCACCGCCGCGATGGGCGCGTCGACACCCACCGCCCGGAGCGCGAACAGCAGCCCGAGCATCTGACAGCCCCACCCCAGCGTGGATGCGGCCAGCGCCCCCACCAGTCGGCGCCGGTCGGTCGCCACCCGGCCCACCGCGGTGGTGAACCCGCGGGTCCGCCGGCGCACCTCGGCGACCGTCGGCACGCGCACCCGCGGGAGGACCCCAGCGACCGCCCGGATGGGGATGTGGCTCGCACGTGTCAGGCCCCCACGGAGGGACCGGCGGTACCGGTAGACCCCCCAGCCGCCGACCCCGAGGGCGAGCACCAGCACCACCACGACGGTGACGACCCGCAGCAGGGCATCACCGGGTCCCCCGGATGCAGAGCCCACGAGCACCAGCGCGCCCACCGCCGCGAGGCTCACCGAGGGGATGAGGTTGATCGTGTCCACGCTGGCGACCGTCGCCAGCGCCCGCTCGTACGTGGTGTCGGTGTGCTGGGTGATCAGGTAGGCGGCGACGGGTTCGCCACCCGCGGGGCCGAAGGGGGTGATGTTGTTCCAGAACAGGCCACCGGCGATCAGCAGCACCCCCCATCGGCGCCGCAGGCCGATGCCCAGCGCCGCGGCGACCTGCTGCAGCGCCAGCCCCCACGCGATGAGCCAGCCCACGGCCGCAGCCACGACGACCCCCACGGCGCCTGGCGCCGCACGCTGCAGCGTCGCGATGATCGCAGAGGTCCCGATGTACGCACCCACCGCGCCGAGGACCACCGCCGCGAGGCCGAACCCCACGAGGATGCTCCGCCGGCGGGTGGTGTCCATGCCCGCACTGCATGCGGGGGGTGAATCAACGCATCGACTGCGCACAGCAGAGATATACCGGCGGGCACACCGATGAGGGGCATGGATGAGCACGCCGCGCTCGCGGCGATCGCCGACCGACTGGCGGCTGCGGGGGACGATGCGGCGGTGCTGCCCACTGCGGGGTTCGACGATCAGCTCGTGATCAGCACGGACATGCTGCACGCATCGACGGACTTCCCCACGGGCACGTCGGCGCACACACGCGGCTGGCGGGCGGTGGGTGCATCGCTGTCGGACCTCGCCGCGATGGGCGCGCGACCGGTCGCGGCGGTGGCGGTGATCGCGGAGACGGCACTGGAGGCGGAGGCGCTCGCGGCGGTGATCGACGGGGCGGAGGCGGTCTGTGAGTCGGTGGGTGCGAGCTACGTGGGTGGTGACCTCGATGTCAGCCCGGAGCCGGCGATCGTCTCGACGGCCGTGGGCACCGCCGACCACCCGGTGCGCAGAGCGGGGGCGACCGCTGGCGAGGGGGTGTACGTGACGGGACAGATCGGGCGCACGCGCGCGGCGATGGCGGCGTTCGCCGCAGGGGACACTGCCACAGCGAACGAGCTGATGCGGTTCACGCCCCGGTGCGCGCTCGGGATGGCACTCGCGGGGACCGCGACGGCGATGATCGACTCCTCCGATGGGCTGGTCCGCTCACTGTATCAGCTCGGGCGCGCCAGCGGCGTGGGGTTCGACATCGAGGGTGCGGCGGTGCCGCTGGTGTCGACGACGGCAGACCGTGCTGAGCTGTTCACCTACGGCGAGGACTTCGAGCTGGTCTTCACCGCACCGACGGATGCGGTCGCCGCACTCGACGCGGAGACCCGCACAGCGCTGACGGAGATCGGCCGCGTCCGGTCAGAGCAGGGCGTCGAGGTCGACGGATCGCAGGTCGAGGATGTCGGCTACTCGCACCGCTGAGTCTCAGACGGTGGTGATCTCGATCGGCACCAGGAGGAAGCACAGCGCGCCCAGCGCGAACGTCAGCACACCGACGAGGATGCGCCCGACACCCAGCGGCGTCTCATCGACCGGGTGGGCGGGCCCCCGCCAGGCGATGACCATCGCGAAGAAGCCCCAGAAGATCCACAGCGCGACCGACTCGTTGAGTGCGTACCCCCGGATGAGATGCAGGTAGCCGGCGATCGCGAACAGCGCCATCGGGACGACAGCGGCGACGCGCTCCTGGCTGCGACCGACCATCGCACGGATGATGTGACCACCATCGAGCTGGCCCACCGGCAGCAGGTTCAGCACGGTGAAGAACATCCCCACCCACGCCCCGATGACCACCGGTGAGACGGTCTGGCCCATCCCGGGGTACTCCGTCTGCGCGCCGATCGCACCGGCGATGAGCTCCAGCAGCGGCGGTGTGTTGAACATGATCGCCTGCCCGTCGGCCACCATCGCCCACGCGGGGACGGTCACCGGGGGCAGCGACAGCCCGATCACGCTCACGATGATCGTCGCCACGAGCCCCGCGAGCGGGCCGGCGACACCGATGTCGAAGAGCACCCGCCGATCGGGCATGTGCCCGCGCATGCGGATCACCGCACCCAGGGTGCCGAAGGGGAACAGGAACGGGATGACGTACGGCAGCGAGACGTCGACCCCGTGGATCCGGCCGGCGAGGTAGTGCCCCATCTCGTGGGTCGCGAGCACGCCCAGCACCGCCGCGGTGAACGGCCACGCGCGCAGGACGACGACCGGGTCGGCCATCGCGGCCCCGAGCGGGATGTAGTACCAGTAGAACGCACCGACGAGGAGCGTGCTGATGACCGTCAGCAGGAACAGCGCGATGTTGACCCAGGGGACGCCCGCGCGGGCCTCCGCGATCGGGACGGCACGGATCACCATCCGATACGGGCCACGTCGGTCGACGCTGAGCCGGTAGCCGGCACGGTCGAAGGGGACGTGCAGCTCCTGCATGACCCGTTTCGGGGGCAGCAGCGCCTCCCCGATGAACTCGACCGCCGAGCCGTCGCGCCGGGTCTGCTCGATGTGGAACACCCCCTCGAGCGCATCGCGTGGGATGTCGTCGGGGGGCGCCGCTGCGGACATGCCTGCAGATGACCGCCGATGCCGTATAACGGTTCGTGGGCGGCTCACACGAGCCGGAGGATGATGCCCACACCGAGTGCCACACTGACGAGGGCGACGACCGACTGCACCGCAGCCATCCGACGGCGCAGCCGACCCCACGCACCCGCCAGCAGGACCATCGTGGCGACGCTTCCGATGCCCACACCGCCGAGGAACACCGCCGCCATCGGAAGTTCGCGCACGCTCGCGGTCAGGATGACGATCATCGCACCCGACCCCGCCAGGCCGTGGATGATGCCGACAGCGAAGGAATCGCGGTGGGTGAGCGCATGCGACCGCCCCCTGAGACGCACGCCCACACACGGGAGGATGCCGATGAGACCGAGGACGATCAGCATGAGCCCGACCACCGACTCCGCGGTCGCGGCGACCCACGGCGGCATGATGAGTCCCACAGAGACCGCGAGGAGACCGCCGACGGCGATCGGTACCATGTGCCCGATGGCCCACCACAGCCCCAGCACGGAGGCGGACGTATCCGGGCGAATCATGCTGGAGACCGCGGCGATATGATCCGCCTCAACCGCATGCCTGGCGCCGAGCATCGCTCCCGCAAGCAGGCTCATGCCGACGGTGTTCAGGAGGACCCCCGACGCGACCATGGCCGGGGTCGATGTGCCGATGATAAAACAGGGAGGATGTGCTCAGGCCGTCTGCACACGCCAGGTGGTCGCACTGGTGTACGACCACTTCTCGACGATCAGGTCCGTCGCGTTCTCACGGATCTTGACCATCAGCGCCCCGATCTCCTTCGGCGAGAGGCCCACATCGTCCGCGATGAACTTCGATTTGAAGTAGAGTTCGCCCTCGGCGGCCTCCCGACGGAGGTATGCGAGGAGGTGCTCTTCCTTCGTGTCGCCGTCCAGCGGGGCCGGATCAGCTGAGGTCTGTGTGGCACTCATCTTCTGTGGATGCAGCAAGGGCTGGAGGGGGTATATAAACGGGAGACGGTTGGGGGGTGTTCGGCCTGATTCGGGTGAATTCAGCGGTTTGGGAGCGGTCCGCATCACACCACGGTGACACGAGATAGTTTATAGAGCCGGCTAATATTTTATTTCATTTTTCATGGATTGAACAATATTATGAGCTCAGGTCGGCGGGTCGTGGACCCAGAAGTCCTCGGCCGTGGTCGTCTCATGCTTGAAGATCGGGACCTCCTCCTTCAGGCGGTTGATCCCGTCCTCGACCGCCCGGAACGCCTCGGTGCGGTGCCCCGCCAGCACCACCACGAAGACGATGTCCTCCCCATCGGCGATGATGCCGGTGCGGTGGAACAGCTCGACCGCGTGGACACCCTCGCGCGCCTCGAGATCAGCCTCGATCGAACGCAACCGCTCGGTCGCGACCGGATCGTACCGCTCGAACGCCAGCTGGAGCGTGGCGGGGTCGGCCGCATCGTCATGCCGGCGGACGCGGCCGGTGAAGGTGGCGATCGCACCCGCATGCGGCGCCTCGGGATGGTGCTTGATGCGCTCGACGAGCTGCCCCAACGTCACGTAGGGGTCGACCCCCTCAAGCAGCTCCTCCAGCAGCCCTGCTGTGATCGCCGCGGGGCTCGCGAGCGCCACGCCGTCTGCAGGGGGCGCCGTGTCGCCGATCGCGATCGTCGGCAGGGCTGCATCGATCTGCCCGCTCACGGCGAGCAGGTCACACCACCCCGCGAACTGCTCGGTGACCGTCGCAAGCTCCGTCGTCGGCACGGTCGCGCGCATCCCGTCGGCACCGACGACCCCCCGTGGAGCCGGAGGGGTCCCCATCACGGAGTGGTCGGGGTCGATGTCCACGTGCGCCACCACACCGGGGTACACCTCCCGGAGCGTGGCGACGGCCTCGGCGATCGCATCCCCGGTGAGCTGCACGCGATGCATACCCCATGATAGCATCGCACACCGCTTTACGATGTCGACCGCAGCGGTGAGAATGCTTAAGCGCTGGACCTCGGAACCGTGCATCGATGAAGGTCGTCCTGTCGATCGGGGGGAGCGTGCTCGCACCAGAGCTCGATCCAGGGCGCATCGCCGCGTATGCGGCGGCCGTCGAGCGGATGACCCGCGCGGGTGCGGAGGTGATCTGCGTCGTCGGTGGTGGCGGTGGTGCACGGTCGTACATCGACACCGCACGCAGCCTGGGTGCGGATGAGGTGACACTCGACCAGCTGGGGATCGCGGTGACGCGGCTCAACGCCCGGCTGCTGCAGGCTGCACTGGGCGATCTCGCCGCTGCAGCCATCCCGACCGGGTACACGGCGGCGGTCACCGCGGCGAGGGAGGCACCGGTGGTGGTGATGGGCGGAGCGGTCGCCGGGCAGACGACCGATGCGGTTGCCGTGGCCGTCGCAGAGCGGTACGGTGCGGAGCTGCTCGTCATCGCGACGAGCGTCGATGGGGTGTACGATGTGGACCCACAGACCGACCCGGATGCGGAGAAGTTCGAGACGATCGGGGTGGCTGAGCTGATCGAGCTGATCGCCCCGATGAGCCGGGGGGCGGGCTCATCTGCACCCGTGGACCTCATCGCGGCGAAGCTGCTCGAGCGGACGGGGATGCGTGCGCTCGTCCTCGACGGCACCGACCCCGATGCGGTCGCTGCGGCGGTCATCGACGGGGAGCACACCGGCACGGAGATCACCGCTGCAGGCGCCGACGCCTAGGCGATGGGCGACGTTCACGACCCCTACCTGCTCCAGCGCGCACACGACGAGGGGTGGGCCGATCGGTTCTTCGCGGAGACCGTCGCCGACGCGATCCTCGCACGGGACCCATCCGAGCCCATCATCGTCAAGGGGGGGATCTCCCCCTCGGGCGTCGCCCATGTGGGCAACTTCAACGAGATCATCCGGGGGTGGTTCGTCGCGGAGGTGCTCCGCGAGCGCGGCCACACCGTCGAGCAGGTGTTCACGAGCGATGACCGTGACCCGCTGCGGTCGCTGCCGCGGCAGCTCGCGGATGTCGATGGGGCGGTGGTGGGCCTCGGCGAGGTGGACGCGGGTGCGCTGGGCCGCAACCTCGGTGCACCGTACAGTGCGATCCCCGACCCCTTCGGTGCGCGGGCCTCGTACGCAGCGCACTTCACCGCGCTCATCGAGGCGGAGGTCGCACAGCTGGAGATCCCGGTCCGGATGGAGTCGACGACGGCGCTGTACGAGTCGGGGGCGTTCGACCCCTACATCACACGGGTGCTCGAGGACGTCGAACGGGCCCGGTCGGTGCTGGGGCGGTTCCAGGACCGCGTCGATGACAGCTACGTCCCGTTCAACGCCGTCTGCCAGGCGTGCGGCAAGATCACCGAGACGATCGAGGCGGTCGACCTCGAGGCCCGGACGGTGACGTACCGCTGCACGGACCTGCAGATCGGCGAGCAGACGATGACGGGCTGCGGCGACACCGCGACGGTCCCCTTCAGTGCGGGGAAGCTCCCCTGGCGCTTCGAGTGGCCCGCGGAGTGGGACCTCCTCGGGGTGGACTTCGAGCCGTTCGGGAAGGATCACGCCGAGGGGTCGTGGCCATCGGGTGTGGCGATCGCCGAGGAGGTCTACGGCACCGAGGCGCCGGTCCCGATGGTGTACGAGTGGTTCACCCTCGACGGGGCGCCGATGTCGTCGTCCGCGGGCAACGTGATCTCCGTCGACCACCTCCTGGAGATGGTCGAACCCGCCGTGTTCCGCTACTTCTTCGCGCTGAGTCCGCAGCGGGCACGCGACCTGCAGCTCGAGCGGCTGGACCAGCTCGTCGACGCGTTCGACCGGTTCGAGGCGGCGTACTTCGAGCCGTCGGGGGATGCGGCGGTGGATGCGTTCGCGGCCGCGGCCTACCCGCATGTGGTCGAGACGGTCGACCCCGATGTGATCCGGCTGCCGTACACGTTCGCCGCGGTGCTCGGGATGACCGATGACGTCGAGCTGCGCCGGGAGATGGCGCGCAACCAGGGGTACTTCGACCGGTCGACCGACCCCGCCCGCATCGAGCGGGCGATGCGCCGCGTCGACCACGCCCGTCGGTGGGCCCAGCGGATGGGCAACGCCTACGACTACCGGCTGCAGCCGGAGCTGCCTGAGGTGCAGCTGGAGCCGGCCGTCCTCGAGGCGCTCGAGGCGGTCGCGGCGGTCGTCGATGCCGGCGGCGATGGCGAGGCGATCCAGACCGCACTGTACGACGCGGCACGGGCGGTGGATCTCGAGCCGAAGCGGGTCTTCGCTGCGGGGTATGAGCTGTTCTTCGGCCAGCCGCAGGGACCGCGCCTCGGGGAGTTCCTCGGCGAGCTGGACGCGGGGTTCGTCGCCGCACGGCTCCGCCGCCAACGGTGACCGAAACCCAATGGATTTGTCACTCGCCTGGTGAGTACCTGCAGTGATCGACCTGTGGACGGGGCTGCTCGTGGGGATCGCGCTGTACACGCTGACAGCCTACGCCCTGCGTGAGCGGGGGGTGCTGCCCCCACAGATCCGCCTGCAGGGGCCGTTCACCACGGTCCACACCGTCCGCGGACGACGGCTGCTCGAGCGACTGGCACAGCCACGGCGGTTCTGGCGGGCGTGGAGCAGCATCGGCCTCGGCATCAGCCTCGTGATCATGGTGGGGATGTTCGTCTTCCTGATCGCACAGGCGGTGGCGATCGTCCGCGACCCACCCCCACCGTCGGCGGTGACCGAGCCCGCGAACTTCCTGGTGATCCCCGGTGTGAACGAGTTCCTCCCGCTGAGCGTGGCGCCCGAGATCATCCTGGGACTGCTGGTGGGGCTGATCGTCCACGAGGGGGGACATGGGCTGCTGTGTCGCGTCGAGGACATCGAGATCCGGTCGATGGGGGTGTTCCTCCTGGCGCTCATCCCCCTGGGGGCGTTCGTCGAGCCCGATGAGCAGACCCAGCGGGGCGCGAGCCGGGGCGGGCGGGCGCGCATGTTCGCCGCGGGGGTGACGAACAACCTCGTGGTGAGTGCGGTGACGTTCGCGCTGCTGTTCGGGCCCATCATCGCCGTGATCGGGGTCGCCCCCGGGGTGGCGGTCGCGGGGGCGTATCCAGGCACGCCGGCGGCGATGGGGGGCATCGACGGGGGGGACCGCATCACCGCGGTCGACGGCGCAGCGGTGGCCGAGGAGGCGGCGCTCGACCGACGGCTCGCGGCGGCGGACGCCGCGTCGGTGCAGATCACGTACATCGATGGGGAGACCGGTGATGAGGCGATGACGGCCATCCAGCGCCGGCTGCAGGTCGTCGGGGCGGCGGGTGTCGCACCGCTGGTGCCCACCGCGACGGATGCGCCGATCACGATCGAACAGGTCGATGCGATCCCGATCCACACCGTGGGTGGCTTCGAGCGGTACGTCGAGCGCAACCGGGTGGTGACGGTCACCACCGCTGCGGGGGAGACGCGGCCGCTACCGGTGGGGGCGCTGGTGGAGGAGCTGACCACCGATGGACCGCTGGCCGCCGCGGTGGGTGGGACGGCCGCCCCGCTCGTCATCACCGATGTCGATGGGACGCGCATCACGGATGCAGCGGCGCTGACGGAGGTGCTGGCGGCGTCACGCGCCGGCGACCGCGTCGAGGTGGGGTATGTGCCGGTCGGCGAGACCGCCGTGGCGACGACGACCGTCGAGCTCGCCGCGCACCCACAGCGCGACAGCGGCTTCCTCGGCGTGACGATGGTGCGGGGCACCAGCGGGGTCATCCTCACCGATCTGGGGGTCGAGCCGTACCCCGCGGCGACGTACCTGCAGCTGCTGGGGGCGGACCGACCCGCGGATGCGGACGGCGCACCGATCGGTGGGGGCTCGCCGCTGGCGGCGGTGTACGTCGCCCTGCTGCTGCCGCTGGCGTCGCTGGTGCTGGGCATCCCCAACTTCCCGGGGTTCACCCCGTCGGTGACGAACTTCTACACCATCGAGGGGGCCGCGGCGGTGGGGGGTGATGCGGTGTTCATCATCGCGACGAGCCTGTTCTGGATCGGCTGGATCAACCTCCAGCTCGCGCTGTTCAACTGCATCCCGGGGTACCCCCTCGATGGGGGGCGGATCCTCCGGGCGGGCGTGGAGACGGTGCTCTCGCGGCTCCCGGGTGGGGCGCGTGAACCCGTCGTGCGGACGATCACCACCGCGGTCGGGGTGGTGATGCTCGTCTCGCTGCTGGCGGTCGTCTTCGCCCCATCGGTGCTGGGTGGCTGAGGGCGGCTCGCAAGGCCCATACCGGTCCACACTGAGAGGCCAGGTATGGCGACACCACCGCCCACCGCGGAGGGCTACTACATCCTGCACGACGTGCGGGCGATCCGCTGGGACCGCTGGCGGGACGCCGCGGAGGACGTCCGGACGGATGCGGTCCGGTCGGGGATCGAGCACCTGCAGGCGCAGGTCGAAGCCGCCGACACCGATGTGGGCTCCAGTGGCGTGTACGCGGTCCCCGGTGATGCCGGTGACCTGCTGATCATCCACATCCGGCCCACCCTGGAGGGGCTCTCGCAGGCGGAGCGCCGGTTCGAGCAGATCCGCTTCGCCGACTTCACCGAGCGCACCGACGCGTACGTCTCCGTCGCGGAGGTCTCCGGATACACCGCACCCGAGTACTTCGAGGACCCCGACAGCGTCGACCCGGGGCTGCGGCGGTACATGGACGCGAAGCTGCACCCGGAGGTGCCCGAGGCGGCGTACGTCTCGTTCTACCCGATGTCGAAGCGACGCGACGGGACCGATAACTGGTACGACCTCCCCCTCGAGGAGCGCGCGGAGCTGATGGCCGACCATGCGGCCGTCGGCAAGGAGTACGCCGGGCGCATCACACAGATGATCGCCTCCTCGGTCGGCTTCGAGGAGTACGAGTGGTCGGTGACGCTGTTCGCCGATGAGCCCACGGCGATCAAGGACATCGTCTACGAGATGCGCTTCGACGCCGCATCGGCCCGCTACGGGGAGTTCGAGCGGTTCGTCCTCGGGGTCGCGATCGCACCGACGGACCTGCCCGCGCTGCTCGCCGGCGAGGCGGTGCCGACGGAGACCGAGGCGGCGGAGGCGACCCCACCGATGCGCGAGGCGCTCGCGGAGCTGGACATCTACGCGGGCTCACCGCACGGGGAGGACGTGTACGCGACGGTGGCGTACCTCGAGGACGGCCCGGAGCCGGTGTTCGCATCGGTCGAGCCGCTGCGGGCGAACTTCGACCACTACGGGACGCATCGCAAGACGGCGGTGTACGCGACGACGGATGC
>JAVLBV010000180.1:0-695 GCA_031580685.1 Haloquadratum sp.
GGTCATCCTGCCACTGCTGGCGTTCATACTCATCGGAGGGGTGACGATACTCGAGGGGCCACTCAGCTTCGTCCAGGGGCTGGTGGCGGCGTTCATCATCGTGGTGACCGGGATCGCCTACCTGTTCATCAACCGGTTCAACACCAGATAGCCGGGAAACCTCTTTTTTACGTCGGTCTGAGTCTTGTGCGTGAACATTGAAATCGTCGGCTATCTGTTCCTGATCATCGCCGGTCCCATCCTGGCGATCGTCGCGCATGAGATGACGCACTACATCACGATCTGGCCGGTCGCCGAGGAGGTGACAATCCATAGGAAGAGCCGTTGGCAGCTCGAGACCGTCTATCAGCTGTACAATGACCCATGGCGGATGCGGTGGGCGGACATCTCCAACATCTCACCGACAATCATCGGCGCCGTGGCGCTGATATACGCCATCGGCATAGGCTTCGACCCGTTTATGTTGCACCGCGTGTGGCTGATTCCGACGTGGCTTGTGTATACCGTCGGTGGATCAGCTGACTATGCAGGCATTTTCAGATAATACGTAAATTTATCGTTATCTGCATCGATGATGTCTTATGGCAAAATCATTCGATGATTTGGTCTCTGCGTTAATCACCTCAAACAGCCGGTCGGACCGAGCCCGTGTACATCAAGGCTCTGGTGAACGGTCCTGAAACGTTGCGCAGCTG
>JAVLBV010000181.1:0-688 GCA_031580685.1 Haloquadratum sp.
CAAGCCAGGGGGTGGGGAGCTTCGACATTGAACTGATCGTCACCCTGGCATACGAAACGGAGGTGTACGATGGGCAGATAACAGACCGTACCCCCCTGGTGATCGATGAGCCGGTGTACTATCTGACTGACCCGCCGGCGGCTTCTCAACAGGAATCCCTGACCGTGACGCGGACGACACTGCAGTCACCTGATCCGCTTCTGTACTATGGATCGATGATCGGTGCACTGGGACTGCTCCTCGCACTGTTCCCGATCTGGCGCGTCCGTGCCACGGCCAATCCCGCCCGGCTCCGCGTGGCGATCACACGCGACCGCCACGCCGAATGGATCTCAGCTGGCGAGTTCCCGACGATGGGCCAGCGTGAGTACATCCGCACGGAGACCCTCGCGGACCTGATCGACATCGCGATCGACTCCGACCGTCGGGTCATCCATGACACTGATCTGGACATCTACGGTGTGCTCGACGATGCGGAGGTATTCTACTTCTCGCCGTGGGATCATGACATCGGTGACTGGCTCCGTTTATGAGTCGCCGGTCGTCGAGGCGTTGATCGTGAGTGTATAATCCGGTCCCTCAGCGAATCCCCCCGCTCGCAGGTCGAAGATGATACCGAACTCGATAGCCTCTCCGGGGGCGAGCTCTCCGTCCAGGACGTTCTCACCTTCCTCATGCACGGTCGTGG
>JAVLBV010000182.1:0-687 GCA_031580685.1 Haloquadratum sp.
AAGCGTCCGGGACGCAGCAGCGCCGGGTCGATCATGTCCGGCCGGTTCGTCGCACCGAGGACGACCACGTCCGCACGGGGGGTCAGCCCATCGAGCTCCGTCAGCAGCTGGCTCACCACCCGGGCGGGCGCCTGCGAGCCGCCGGTCTCGGTGCGCACGCCGCCGATCGCATCCAGCTCATCGAAGAAGATCACGACGGGTGCGGCCTCGCGGGCGCGGTCGAACAGCTCACGCACCGCCCGCTCGGACTCCCCGACGAACTTGTTGAGCAGCTCGGGGCCGTCGACGCGCAGGAAGTTCGCCTCCGTCGTCGCCGCGACCGCCCGCGCGAGCAGCGTCTTGCCCGTCCCCGGCGGCCCGTACAGGAGCACCCCCGCGGGCGTCTCGATCCCCAGCTCCTCGAGGCGCTCACCGTAGCGCAGGGGCCACTCGACCGCCCGCCGCAGCTGCCGTTTGGGGTCGGCGAGCCCTCCCACATCGGCGAAGGTGACGTCGGGGACCGCATCCAGCGGCGAGGAGCCGATGGGGGTGGTCGCATCGACCGCCGCGGTGACCGTCGCAGATGAGAGCGTGTCGTCGTCGCCGGTGACGTGATCGGCAATCAACTCAGCTTCGAGACGGAGCTGCAGCAGGATGTCAGATACAGGGTGTCGATTGCCAACGACGTCGGTGAGGTGCGACAGCTCG
>JAVLBV010000183.1:0-671 GCA_031580685.1 Haloquadratum sp.
ATCACGCCGACCGCCACAGCAGCAGACGGTCCATCGCTTGAATTCAATCAGTCCTCTTACGAGCTGAACGATACAGTAGAAGTCAAATTGACCGATTCTAATTTAAATAAGTCTGTGATATACTTAAACATCTATTCATCGTCCGATCGAATTAGAAAAGTCGAGAATGAATTTGTCACTAAGGCAATAGGGCATACTACTGTCAATCCAGTTGGCGATAGAAATAATGATTATGCAGTCAATAAATCGGATTTAAATATTGGATTATCTGATCGGGATTATAAAATAAAACGTGTATATCGAGCCAAATCAGCTAGTTATATTGTAGACTTTGAACCATCAACAAATTTCGGTCATCTATTTCTAAACTATGATAATGCACATACAGTCCAATTGACTCATGAGGAACAAAACCAACACATAGGCATTTTCGATATCACTAACAATAGTTCTGATAAGTCAAGATTGCACGTTCAATCAGGCGACAATATTACTGTCCTATTTCCAGAACAATTAGGCAGTGAATCATATATATCTGAATCCGTTCAAGTTTTGGAATCTAATTCGAGTGTGAATGATTATCGAAGCGATAATTCAACCCAGGAATCATATTCTAATACCAGTCATAATTTCAATAATTCATCTAATCCTGATCTCAACAATACACCAAC
>JAVLBV010000184.1:0-666 GCA_031580685.1 Haloquadratum sp.
CGCTGACCCCGGTGATCGCGACGAACTGCCCGAGGGGGACCTGCACGTGCCGGCACCGCTCCGGGAACCCCTGGGACAGTACCCCTACACCGCCGAGCTCGAGACCGCATGCGAGACGCTGGGCGTCGACCCCGCGCGCTTCTTCGACGCCCGCGAGCACCGCAGCGCCGCCCGCATCGCCGACCGCATCACCGCCGGCAGCCGCCCGCTGTACGACGACGTCGAGGTTCTCGAGGCGCTGTCCACCGCGGCGACGCTCGGGGTGGTGAGCAACAACTACGACCCCGCCGTCCGGACCGCGATGGACCACCACGGGCTGGACGTCTTCGCCGTCGCCCGCGGCCGGGACATCGGCCTCGATGGCTTCCTGCGGCGCAAGCCCGACCCCCACTACCTCCAGGAGGCGCTCGGGACCCTCGGGGTCACCGCGGGGCTGTACGTCGGCGACCGGCAGACCGACGTCGAGGCCGCCCAGGCCGCGGGGCTGTCGGCGGTGTACCTCCGGCGGGCACACAACCGTGATCGATCGCTGCGGGTCACCCCCGAGTGGACCATCGATAGTCTCACTGAATTACACCATATCGTAGGCTCGCGCCTGTGAATGATCACACCATCCGCAACCGCCCATCCTCAGTGTCGATCCGAGTTACGGCCACCGGGCCGCAG
>JAVLBV010000185.1:0-655 GCA_031580685.1 Haloquadratum sp.
TCGAGCCGGCGGGCGAGCGCGCTGGTGAACATGATGTTCGCGAGCTTCGAGCGGTTGTACGCGGGGAAGCCGCGGACGTCGGCGCGCCGGAGCGCATCGAAGCGCATCCGGCCGCCGCGGTGGGCCTCCGAGGCGGTGGTGACGACGCGCCCGCCGTCGCCGGCGGCGAGCTGCGGTGCGAGCGCATGCGTGAGCGCGAACGGCGCGAGGTGGTTGATCGCGAAGGTGCGCTCGATGCCCGCGGGGGTGGTGCCCGTGCGCGCGAGGGCGCCGCTGAAGAGGCCGCCGGCGTTGTTGACCAGCAGCGTGAGGTCGTCGGTGCGAGCGGCGACGGCGTCGGCGAGCGCGTCTGCCGCGTCGGGGTCGGCGAAGTCCGCCGGCGGGGTGGCCACCTCCGTCGGGGGCGGGTCCGTCGGCGGCACCGCGAGACAGCCGGCGAGCAGCAGCACCGCCAGCAGCACCGCCAGCAGCACCGCGAGTGCGCGACGGTGGGCGGGTGACATGCCGACGGTAGCGGCGTCGGCGGCAAGTACCTTTGCGCAGCGCCGCATGCGGTGGGCCATGGCTCCCATCACGCTCGAGGCCGAGCAGGCCGCCGGCGGCGCGGGGATGGGCGGCGAGGGCGCGGAGGGTGCACCGGATGACGAGTACGTTG
>JAVLBV010000186.1:0-639 GCA_031580685.1 Haloquadratum sp.
CTCGAGCGGCTGGATCGCCATCACCGCAGGGGTGGTGACGATGCTGCTGCGTCCGGCCGCACCCAGCCCGTTGACGAACTCGTCGCAGTACTCACACTGCGGGATGCGGGTGCGGGGGTCGATCCGGACGTACGTGTCCGATCGCCAGGTGCGACAGTGGGGGCAGTGGTAGTACATCAGACATCCACCTCGTCGCGCATGTACTTCAGCACCAGCTGGTTCACCAGACCCGAGCCGTTGATATGCGGCTGTCGAAGGTACTCCGCGACGTGCTCGTCCAGGCTGAAGGTCTGACGTTGCTTACTCATCGCCGATCGCCTCCCGGTACGCCATCACCTTGTCAGATGCCTCGAAGACGGTGAAGCCTAATTCTTCAACCCGTCTGCGGAAAGCGTTACTTTTCCGAAGCCGTTGCGCTGTCGGGAACGCCTGAAACTCCTTGTGTAACGTGATGATGTCCTTGTTGAACGATTCAGTCACAGATTCAATGCGTTGCTGTGTCTCTGCGGTCTCACGCAGCTCCTCGAGCTGCTCGTCGATGCGCTCAATCGCCAGCTGGTGGTCCTCCCGATCGCGCTCGAGCTCTCACAGCGGGCCGCCGACGCGGGTGCCGACGGGCTGCTGCTGATCTCGCCGTAC
>JAVLBV010000187.1:0-627 GCA_031580685.1 Haloquadratum sp.
ACACGATGGCGTCGATCTCCGAGGCGCTCGGGCTCGCCCCGCTGGGCTCCGCCGGCGCACCCGCGGAGTCGGACGAGCGGTACGCGGTCGCCGAGCGCGCGGGGCGGCTGGCGCTCGAGGCGGTCACCGCGGACCGCCGCCCGTCGGACATCCTCTCGCGCGCGTCGTTCGAGAACGCGATCGCCCTGCAGGTGGCGATCGGGGGGTCGACCAACGCGGTGCTGCACCTGCTGGCGCTCGCCGCGGAGGCGGGCGTCGACCTCGACATCGACACGTTCGACGCGATCGCCGTGCGCACGCCGAAGATCGCCGACCTGCAGCCCGGCGGCACCCGCACGATGGTCGACCTCTACGCGCTGGGTGGGGTGCCCGTGGTGCTGCGGCGCCTGTTGGATGCGGGCCTCATCGACGGCGCGGCGATGACCGTCACCGGGCGGACGATGGCCGACGAGCTGCAGCAGCTCGAGCTGCCGCCCGATGCGGAGATCGACGCGGAGTTCCTCTACACCGTCGATGAGCCGTACCAGGCGGAGGGGGCGATCCGCATCCTCCGCGGCGACCTCGCCCCCGAGGGGTCGGTGCTGAAGATCACCGGCGCCCAAGAGCAGATCGGGGCGTTCCCCGCGG
>JAVLBV010000188.1:0-626 GCA_031580685.1 Haloquadratum sp.
CATCCCGCGCGGTGCGCACTGGGTCGCGCCGGTGTGTCCCCACGCGGTCGCACTCGGCGCCGCGGGCGCAAAGCGATGTCGTGCTCAGTCGTCGCTGTGCTCGATGCCGCGCTTCGCCACGTTGCCCCGGGTGATCTGCGAGACCGACCCGTCCATCCACCCCGGTGCATCCGGGGGGACCTCGTCGGTCCACGCCCACGCGTCGTACACGTGGATGCGGTCGGTACCCCGTTCGCGCAGGCGGATCTGCGTCGCGTGCTGCTTGGCCTGCGCCTCCGAGCGGAACCGGTCGAACCCCTCGAGGCGGCGGGCGGCCTTCAGCGCGGCCTGCCGTGGCATCCGGCCGGTGAACTGTCGTGTCTGTGCGCCCCCATCGAGCATGACGAAGTTGCGTTTCCCATCTTGTCGGACCATCGGTGTCCCTCCGGCCACATCTCACCCAGTCGCTGTATAAACATATAGGATAATTCAGATGTTTTCGCTGACACCCCCCGCGCCCGTGGAACCACATGACACGGCCGTGTGTGTGTCGACGGCATTTTATACCCATCACGCCAGCGTCTGGTTACGCAGGATGCATCCGCGATGCGGTGATGCGCCCTGCCCGTTGGACCGCCCATCGGTGG
>JAVLBV010000189.1:0-624 GCA_031580685.1 Haloquadratum sp.
CGAACTGGGCTTTATCAGTGGGGTCGATCTCCGCTGTGGTCCCTGTCACGTCGATGTTTGTGAGCTCAGTGTTACCCGTGAGGTCACTGTCAGCGATCTCCAGCTGACCAGCTGCGCCGGCGGTGACGGTCCCCGACGCGATCGAGACGGTATCCGTCCCCACGAATGCACCGATGCCGACGAACGTGCCGGGCTCGTCAAGAATGAGGGTGAACCCGTCATTCGTCTGGAGGGGCAGGTCACCCGTCACGGGGATGCTTGTCGCAGCTGCACCCACGACGAAGATGACCATGATGGCCAGCGCCACATTGACCGCGCGGTTGCGGTTCATCTGCTCGTCCCCCTGATGCCGGTCGCCACGACGAACAGGACGAGGAACACACCAGCGAGCAACACCAGCGGCATGCCGAAGAACAGCGCCGTCAGCACACCGTCATATGCGATCAGGCCGGTGTTATCGACGGCGGTCACCGCATCGGCGACCTGCTCCAGCGCCGGCGCGACGATCGTCACGTAGACCACGAGGAAGAAGACCACCGTCACCAGGTAGCCCATCGGTCGGATCATCAGATACCTCCGCGGCTCTCGAATGCCGCGCGGGCGATGAAGTAGATGCCCAGAATC
>JAVLBV010000018.1:0-16652 GCA_031580685.1 Haloquadratum sp.
TGAGCTCGGGACGACGCTCGCCGTCGGAGAGCTGATCGACCACCAGGCGGCGCGGCTGGGGTATGAGAACCGCGACGTCATCGCGGCGATCGTCGCCGCCGAGGAGCGCAAGTACGCGCGGACGCTCGAGCGGGGGCGGCGTCGGATCGCACAGATGGCACAGGAGCACGCGGACGCCGGGGGGCGCTTCAGCACCGCGGAGCTGCTCGAGCTGTACGACTCGCATGGGATCCAGCCGGAGACGGTCGCCGAGATCGCCGCGACGGTCGACGTCGACGTCGAGATCCCCCCGGACTTCCTCAGCAGGGTGGCCGCGCGACACACCGACCCGACCAGCGTGGAGGCCGCCGCGGGGGGCGCATCCGTGGAGGTGGCTGCGCTGCCGGCGACCGACCGCCTGTACTACGATGACCCGGTGGGGATGCAGTTCGAGGCGGTCGTCCTCGAGGTGCTCAGCGTGGAGGGATCGCCCGCGGTCATCCTGGACCAGACGCTGTTCTACCCCGAGGGGGGTGGCCAGCCCGGCGACCGGGGGACGCTCACGGGGGAGGACGTCACCGCGGAGGTGCAGGATGTGCAGCTGGTCGACGGGGTGGTCGTCCACCACGTGGACCGCCCGCCGGAGAAGGGGGAGATCGTCCAGGGCCGGCTGGACCGGCGACGGCGGCGGCGGCTCATGCAGCACCACACCGCGACGCACCTGGTCGGCCATGCGGCCCGGACGGTCGTGGGCGAGCACATCCGCCAGGCGGGCGCACAGAAGCACCCCACGTACGCGCGGTTGGATCTGACCCACTTCGAGCGTCTGGACGCGGAGACGGTCGCCGCGATCGAGGCGGCGGCGAACCGGCTGGTGCGCGAGGATCATGTGGTCAAGCAGCACTGGCGCGACCGCCACGAGGCGGAGGCACAGTACGGCTTCGACCTCTACCAGGGTGGGATCCCCGCGGGCGAGACGATCCGGACGATCACCGTCGGGCCCGACGTGCAGGCGTGTGGGGGGACCCACGTCGAGCGCACCGGCGAGGTCGGCACGATCGCGATCGAGCGGACCGAGGCCGTGCAGGACGGCATCGAGCGGCTGATCTTCAGCGCGGGCGGCCCGGCGGTCGCGGCGATCCAGGCGCGGCAGGCGGCGCTCTCGCAGGCGGCGTCGACGTTCGATGTGACGTGGGAGGAGCTCCCGGCGACCGCAGAGCGCTTCTTCACCGAGTGGAAGGACCGCGGGAAGACGATCGAGACGCTCCGCGATGAGCTGGGGCGGCTGCAGGCCACCCAGAGCTTCGAGCCGGTCGCCGTCGGCGCACACACGGCGGTGATCGAGCAGCTCACCACCGGGGGGGACGCGCTCGCGGCGGCCGCGAACGCCATCGTCGCCGAGGGGCATGTGGCGGTCGTCGCCGCGGCGACCGACGGGGCCGTCGAGTTCATCGTCGCGGTCCCCGAGGAGGTCGCCCTCAGCGCGGGTGCGGTCGTCGGTGCGCTGGCGCCGGTCGTCGATGGGGGTGGCGGCGGTCCGGATGACTTCGCGCAGGGGGGTGGGCCGGCGGTGGGTGCGGTCGACGAGCTGCTGTCGGCCGCAGAGCGAGAGCTGGCCGACCGCCTGGGGTGACCGACGACGCTTTGGTGCCGACTCGTCGTTCTGTGAGCGATGGGCATCGACCCCCACTTCACCTCCACGCGCGAGCAGACGGGCACCGAGGGGGGCCTCCGGGTGTGGGGCGAGCAGGACCCACCGGTCCGCCTGGGGATCCACGGCACCCACGTGGCCGTCGACTACGACATCTGTGTGGCCGACGGGGCGTGTCTCCGTGACTGCCCGGTCGACGTGTTCACCTGGGTGGACACGCCCGGGCACCCCACCTCCGAGCGGAAGGTCGAGCCGACCCGTGAGGACCAGTGCATCGACTGCATGCTCTGTGTCGACATCTGTCCGGTGGATGCGATCGATGTGGACGGCGGTCGCGAGCGTCGCATCGGCTGAGCCTACAGCCTTTTGCCCGCAGGGACCCACGTTCCCGTATGAGTCAAGAAGTGGTCGACATCCTCAGGAAGGCGTATCAGGATGAGCTCGAGACGGTGATGAACTACCTCACGATCTCGATCATCCTCGACGGCGTCCGCGCCGAGGAGATCAAGGAGTCGCTGAAGGAGGACATCGCAGAGGAGCTCACCCACGCGGAGCAGCTGGGTGACCGCCTGAAGCAGCTGGATGCGCGCCCGCCGGGGTCGGCGGAGTTCGAGGCGGTCCAGCACTCGCTGCAGCCGCCTGCGGACAGCACCAACGTCGTCGCGGTCATCGATGGGGTGCTCGATGCGGAGGAGGCTGCGATCGGGACGTACCGGTCGCTGATCGACGCCGCAGACAGCGCAGGCGACCCGGTCACCGAGGACCTCGGCGTGCGGATCCTCGCGGATGAGGAGGCCCACCGCACCGAGTTCCGCGGCTTCCGCATGGAGTACGCCTAGGCGCGCAGCCACACCAGCAGCGGTGACGCCGCCAGCAGCACCGACAGCACGAGCACCACCGTGTCGGTGGGGCCCAGCCGGCGCACCGGCGGGGTGGGCCGCCAGCTGAGACACCGCAGCTGCAGCGCCCGGATGAGCACCTCCGCGCGGTCGATCAGCGCTGCGAGTGCGACGCGACCCAGGACGATGAGCTGCTCGAGCCGCGAGCGGCGGAACCCGCACCGCAGCTGCCAGGCGCGGCGGAGCCGGCGCAGCTCCGTCCGGAGGTGGGGGATGAACGTCGCGAGCACCCACACGCCGACCGCGGCCAGCCGCCCCGGCCGACCCGGGATGAGCCCCGAGACGGCCACGCGCAGCTGCTGGGGTGTCTGTGTGCCGCTGAGTGTGAGCCCGCAGATGAGCACCAGCAGCACCCGTGCGCTCGCGACCGCCGCGCGGCGGAACCCCAGCGGGTCGACACCGGGGGGGACGAGCTGCACCGCCGCGATGAGGGGGGCGGCGACGAGGAAGCCGCCAGCGACGCGCAGCGGGCCCCGCAGGCGTCCCCAGCTGGGGCGGAGCCACAGGCCGACCCCCACGACGAGCACCACCCCCAGCGGGAGGGCGATCCGGGGGGGGTGTGCGAAGACGGCGACCGCGATCGCCACCTGGGCGCCGAGGACCACCCGCGGGTCGGCGGTGGTCGACGGCGTCATCGCGCGATCGACCCCCCGACCAGGCGGAGCTCCTCGGTGACCCGGTGGGCGAACAGCTCGGGGGTGTGGGTGGCGATCAGCACCGTGTGACCCGCATCGAGCTCGGTGTCGATGAGCGCCTGCAGCCGCCTGCGACCGGGTGCATCGAGCCCCGCCGCGGGCTCATCGAGCAGCAGCACGCGCGGCTGCATCGCCAGCAGCCCCGCGAGGGCGACCCAGCGTGCCTCGCCGCCGGAGAGGCTGCGGATCGACCGCTCGTGCGCGGCGGGCAGCCCCACCCGGGTGAGGGCCTCGTCGACCCGACGGGCCACCTCCCCGCGGGCGAGGCCGAGGTTCTCCGGTCCGAAGGCGACGTCTGCGGCGACGGTCTCTGCGACGAACAGCTCCGCGGGCGACTGCAGCAGCAGCCCCACCGTCGAGCGGACGGTGAAGCGGTCCTCCTGGGGGGTGGTGCCGGCGACGGTGACGCGCCCGCGCGTGGGCGTCAGCAGCCCGGGGATCGTCCACAGCAGCGAGCTCTTGCCGGCACCGTTGGCACCGGTGAGGACGACGCAGCTGCCGGCGGTGACCTCCAGGTCCACCCCATCGAGCACCCGCGTGTCCCCGCGGTCGAGCACCACCCCCGCGAGGCGGATCATCGGGGCAGGGTGGGGGCGTCGACCACGCGGACGATGCCGAGGGTCGCGATGATCTTCGCCAGCTCTGCGGGGATGAACGCCAGCGCGCTGACGAGGAACGCCTCCGCGAGCGTCACCCGCTGGACGAGTGCGAAGCCCACCGTGCCCGCACTGTACAGCAGCACCGTCGCCAGCAGCAGGCTCCCGACGAGCCGCCGGGCGCGGGCCCCGGGTGATGCGAGCGCGGCGATCAGCACCGCCGCGGGGGGGTACGCCCACAGGTAGCCCGCGGTGTAGCCCACGAGCGGGCCGATGCCGGCGGCGCCACCGGCGAAGACGGGGGCGCCGAGCGCGCCGGCGAGGAGGTACAGCAGCATCGCCCCACCCGCCGCCCGCGGTGGGAGGTACACGCCCGTGAGGAACACCCCGAGCACCCCCAGCGAGACCGGCACCGGTGACAGGGGGGTGGGGATGGCCACGACCGCCAGCGCACCGGTGAGCGCGCCGAAGCCACCCGCGTACACGAGCTCACGGACCACCACATCATCGATGAGCGAGACCCGTGCAGCCATGCTCGGGGCCACTCGTCAACCGGTAATAACTCTCTGGTTGACAGGGCGGTAGGACACCTCTTTGTCGGGGTGCGCCGTAGGCGAGGTACGATGGCCCAGGCACCGCGCGAGACACAGGAGTACACCGAGCGGTTCCTCGAGTTCCTCCGCAGCTACTACCGTGAGGCGGTGGGCCTGCTCGCATCGCGGTACCCCAACGAGCAGCGCTCGCTGTACGTCGAGTACGACGACCTGGTCACGTTCGACCAGGCGCTCGCGCGCGAGGTGCGGCGCGAGCCCGAGCTCATGCGCGAGTTCGCCGAGGAGGCCCTGCGGCTGTACGACCTGCCCGCAGACGTGAAGCTCGGGCGGGCACACGTCCGCGTGCGCGGCCTGCCCGATCCGGTGGACATCCGGGAGATCCGGGTCCATGATGACCACATCGGCCGGCTGATCGCCGTCCAGGGGATCGTCCGGAAGGCGACCGACGTGCGGCCGAAGATCACCGACGCGGCGTTCGAGTGCCAGCGGTGCGGGACGATGACGTACATCCCGCAGATCGACGGGGGGTTCCAGGAGCCGCATGAGTGTCAGGGGTGCGAGCGTCAGGGGCCGTTCCGGATCGACCACGACCAATCAGAGTTCATCGACTCCCAGAAGATCCGCGTCCAGGAGTCGCCGGAGGGGCTCCGTGGGGGCGAGACCCCCCAGAGCATCGACGTGACGCTGGAGGATGACATCACCGGCGGGGTGACCGCCGGCGACCATGTGACCGTCACCGGGGTGCTGCACATCGAGCAGATGAAGTCGGGCACGGACAAGACACCGCTGTTCGATCTGTTCATGGACGGGGTGAGCGTGCAGATCGACGACGAGCAGTTCGAGGCGATGGACATCACCGAGGCGGACATCGAGGAGATCGAGGCGCTGGCAGAGTCGCCGGAGATCTACGAGAAGATGGTCGCGTCGGTCGCACCGTCGATCTTCGGCTACGAGCAGGAGAAGCTCGCGATGATCCTGCAGCTGTTCAGCGGGGTGAGCAAGACGCTGCCCGATGGGTCGCGCATCCGGGGCGACCTGCACATGCTGCTGATCGGGGACCCCGGCACCGGCAAGTCCGCGATGCTGCAGTACATCCGCAACATCGCCCCCCGGTCGGTGTACACCTCGGGGAAGGGCTCATCGAGTGCGGGGCTCACCGCCGCGGCGGTGCGCGATGACTTCGGCGATGGCCAGCAGTGGACGCTCGAGGCGGGTGCGCTCGTGCTCGCGGACATGGGCATCGCGGCGGTCGATGAGCTGGACAAGATGCGCCCGGAGGACCGCAGTGCGCTGCATGAGGCGCTGGAGCAGCAGTCGGTGTCGATCAGCAAGGCGGGCATCAACGCCACCCTCAAGTCGCGGTGCTCGCTGCTCGGCGCGGCGAACCCCAAGTACGGGCGGTTCGACGAGTACGCCCCGATCGGCGAGCAGATCGACCTCGAGCCGGCGCTGATCTCGCGGTTCGACCTGATCTTCACGGTGACGGACCGGCCCGATGCCGACGGCGACGCGGAGCTGGCCGACCACATCCTGGAGACGAACTACGCGGGGGAGCTGCACACGCATCGCACGAAGATGACCAACCCGCACATCACCGACGAGGCGGTGGAGGCGGCGGTGGGCGAGGTCGCACCCGAGATCCCCGCGGAGCTGCTGCGGAAGTACATCGCGTACGCCAAGCGCAGCTGCTATCCGACGATGAGCGATGCGGCACGGCGGATCATCCGCGACTTCTACGTGGACTTCCGCGCGCGTGGGGCGGATGAGGACTCACCGGTGCCGGTGACCGCTCGGAAGCTGGAGGCGCTGGTGCGGCTCTCGGAGGCCTCGGCACGCCTGCGCCTCTCGGACACCGTCGAGGAGGTCGACGCCGACCGGGTCGTCGAGATGGTGCAGTCCTCGCTGCAGGACATCGGGATGGACCCCGAGACGGGGCAGTTCGATGCGGACATCATCGAGACGGGGACCTCCAAGAACCAGCGGGACCGCATCCGGACGATCAAGCATGTGATCGAGGAGCTCGCGGCCGAGCACCCCGAGGGTGCGCCCGCAGAGGTGGTCATCGCGACCGCCGTCGAGGACCTGGGGCTCTCCCAGGAGCGCGCAGAGCAGGAGATCGAGAACCTCAAGCGCAACGGCGAGGTGTACGAGCCGATCCTGGACCACCTGCGCGTGACCAAGTGATCCAGCCGGGCTGGTCGGAGATGCCAGCATCGCCGTCTCAGGGCTGATAGGCCGCGATATCTACATGTGTGGGCACGGGGTAGCTCGGCGCCCGTGCTGTTAGTGATCGCCTACTCCCATGGAGCACGACAGATGCTGCGGAACATGAGCAGACACCACAGAGAGACGGTCGTCGACCGCTTCGGCCGGGCGGCCATCCTCGGTGATACCGCACTGAGCGGGTTCCTGGCGGTCCGACTCAGATGCCGGTTCGGGGATGCGGTGGCCATCGAGCGAACACGTCCGTTCAACGAGCACATCGACTGCCCCGCAGCGGTGCGGGAGGCCGCAGCTGCGTTCGAGGCACGGGAGGACCGACACGTCCCGTATCAGGTGTTCGCCGCGGGCGAGGCGGTCCCCACGAAGGCGGAGATGCTGCGTGAGTCGCTGGGTGGCGAGGATGTCGGTGCGGGTCTACACGGCTGAGTGGGACCTGCGTGGGTCGGTGATCGACCTGCGGTCTCGACCGGTCGGCCCCACGGCGGTGTGGAGTGCGGTGTGTGCGGGTGCGCCGCAGCCGCGAGATGCGGTGAGCGTGGCCGCACCAGCCCCGTCACTCACCCAGCGCTTGGTGGGGGTCGTCGATGGGGGCGGTCCACAGAGTCCCGACGGCGCCGAGGCGGTGCTGCCATCGGGGGATGCCCTGCGTGCGGCCGTCGCTGCCGCACGCTCACAGGCAGCGCGACAGCGCACGGAGATCGACGCACAGCTCGGGAGGGGCGACACACCCAGCACACACATGCGGCGGGTCAGTCGCTGGGCGGAGCTGGCGGCGACGGCGCAGGCGCTCGAGGAGCAGCTGCAGTGTCGGGAGGCGCGCGCGTGGCGACGGCGGCAGGGGTTGAAGCGGCGGCTCGCATGCGCTGATGCGGTGGGCAACGATGTGCGCGGGCAGCGTGTGGGGGCGGCGGAGCCACCGGGGCGGTGGCCAGAGTCAGCGTGGACGGAGTTGGGGCTGCTCCGGCGGGCTGCGACACCGGCGCCGGTCGTCGTCGCCGATGCGGTGGCACCCTCTGCATCGGCGGTGGCGGCACTGCGCAGGTGGCTGACGGTGCCCGCGGTGATCGTGGTCTGAGGGCACTCAGTCGGCGCCGGTGAGCTCCTGATACGTGTTGCGGAGGGTCACCGGCGAGATGTGTGCGACCTCCGCGAGCGCCTTCTGCGTGAGTGAGACATCGAGCTGCTTCGCGGCCGTGTACAGACAGCCGGCGGCGACACCGCTGGGGTGACGACCCGCACCGGGACCCGCATCTGGCACCTCCTCCAGCAGCTCCGCTGCACGTGTCTCGACACGCCGGTCGAGCCCGAGGATGGAGGCGTAGCGGGGGATGAACTCCTTCGGTGCCGGTGGGGGGACGGGGATCCCCATATCGCGGTTCATCGCGGTCAGTGCGACCTTGAGCTCGGAGATGCGCGACTTCGCGGCCTCGGCGATCTCATCGCGGGTGCGGGCGATGCGACTCACCCGTGCGGCGATGTACACCGCTGCTGCTGCGAACCCCTCCAGCGTCCGGCCCCGGATGAGGTCCGCATCCTGCGCGGCGCGGAAGATGCTGCACGCCTGGTCACGTGCGTGGGTGGGCAGGCCCAGGTCGGCGGTGATCGTGCGGATCTCAGAGAACGCATACAGCTGGTTGCGCTGCCGCTTGTTCTTGAAGTTGGCACGCGCATGGTACATCCGCAGCCGCCAGTACTGCCGTCGCTGCTGCTCGGTCATGCCGCTGGTGTGACCGATCTTGGTGCTGAGCCCCCGGTCATGCCGGGCGACCGTCAGCGGTGCGCCCGTGCGGCTGCGGCTCTCACCATCGTTCGTGTGGCCACGCCACTCGGGACCGTGGTCGATGAGGTACTCAGAGAGGACGAGTCCGCAGTCAGCACAGACCGTCTCGCCATCGTTCGTCTGGGGGTCGCCACCGCATTCGGGGCACGTCGCATCCATCGGATGTGCATTCTTCAGCGCCATTGCATCGCTCCCTGGGTCCCCTACCCAGACTTAAACTGCCGGCTCAGCCGGGCTGATGGGCCCATCCGGATGGCCCCCACCCACCGGTCACCGGTCGGCTGTGGTCTCGCGGCTGTGAATCGGCCCGGCAGGATTATGCAGTCCTCACCAGCCGGGATGGGGTATGGAGGTGATCGACCGGCGATGGCGGACCGACCACAGCCCTCCACCCCATGCCACGGGGACGCGACTGGTGGATGGCACCGACGTGCCGGTCGCCGAGCGGGTCGCCGAGCACGCGGCGGCCTTCCCGACGGATGCGACGGTGGCGACCGCGATCATCGGTGCGTATCTGCAGACCGGTTCGGTCGAGCGGACGATCCAGCTGACGGCGGTGGGCGAGACGCGGACCAGACAGGTGCTGCACCGCTGTGGGGTCGAGGGCGCCTGCGGCCTCACGGCTGCTGGGCGTGAGTGGATCGAGGCAGTGCTGGCGGGGGTGGTGGGGCTCACCGAGGCACAGCAGCAGGCCACAGTCGGAGGACGCGCGTTCGTGCTGGGGCTGTACTGTCTGACCCACCCACCCATCGAGGAGGTCGCTGCGGTGGTGCGACGCGAGCGGTACCGGGTCAGCTGAGCAGTCGTTGCAGCCAGCCACCGGTCTCGGTGGGTGCGGGGATGGACACCCCGGCGGTGGCTGCGACCTCCGCGAGCGCCCGGCGGTACGCGGGATCCTCCACGGGCGTCGCGAGGGGGGCCCCTGCCCGCAGTGCAGACAGCTCCGGCAGCGACAGCTCCCCGAGTGCCGGTGTCCCGACGGTCACCGGGTGCGGGTCGGGGCCGGCGAGGTCGGCGATGAGCTCGCGGCCCCGACGGACCGCCTCGCGGTCACCGGCCCGATGCATGAGCAGGATGACGTCCGCCCGCGCGATCCCGGCGACCGCGAGGTTCGTCGCCACCGGTGGCACATCGACGATGACCAGCGGCCGTGCCGCCGCTGCGCGGGCGATCGCGCGGTCGAGCGCGGTTGCCGCCTCCGCGCTCAGCGCCGGCGCGACCGCACACAGCGGCGCGTCGATGGGGACGATCGTGAGCCCCGTTGGCAGCTCGACGGCGATCGCCTCGAGGTCGAGCGTATCGGGCGCAGCGAGCGCACCGCAGAGGTCCAAGGGTGGCGTCTCGATGAGCAGCCGCGCGAGTCCCTGGGTCGCCACCGCGGTGTCGACCACAAGCGGCTGCTGGTCGTGGAGCTGCGCCAGGCGTGCCAGTTCGACCGCGGTCCGGGTGGTGCCCACCCCGCCGGTGGCGCCCACACACGCGACCACGGTGCCGACGTCTGAGGACATGGGCGATGCCCGTCACGGTGGTGCATCAACCCACCTGCCAGCTCACGGTCGGATCGCCGCGGCGATCGCATCCGCCTGCGCATCGGAGATGGAGGGGCGCTCGGCGGTGACGGCGTGGACGCTGGCGCCACCGTCATCGTCGAAGCGCGGGATCAGATGCACGTGGACGTGGGGGACCTCCTGGCCCGCCGCGGGTCCATCGTTGATGCCGACGGTCATCGCATCCGCCTCCACCGCGGTCTGCACCCGCGGGAGCAGGGTGCGCACCGCGGCGAACAGCGCCGCATGTGCATCCGCGTCCAGCTCCGCCAGCCGTGGGACCGCCGCGGTGGGCACGACCAGCGTGTGCCCCGGTGCAAGCGGTTGTGCATCGAGGAACGCGCAGACCTCCGCCGTCTCATAGACGATCCGGGCGGGGATCTCCCCGTCGATGATGCGCTCGAAGATGGTGGCGTCGGCCATACCCGTACTCCGTGCGATGTCACAAAAACCTCCGCCTCGGTGGGCCTAGCGGGCGGTGAGACAGCTCGCGACCGCATCCGCGACCGAGACGGTTGCGGGGGCCGCATCGAGGGTGTCGGTGGTGATGATCTCGGTGACCCCACTGCGATGCAGTGACGACTCCGCCGCACCGGCCAGCAGCCCATGGACGCATGCGACGTCGACCCGCGTCGCCCCCGCATCCAGCAGTTGCGCGGCTGCGGTCGCCATCGTGGTGCCCGTGGAGATGATGTCATCCACGAGCACCACCGACCGGTCACCCACCGCGATGTCCGCCGTCGACAGCTCGACGGTCGTCGCCGAGTGGCGCGTCTTCTCCACATGGTCGACCTCACCACGACCCAGCGCCTCACAGAGTGCGACCGCCATCGGGCGCGCGCTCGCGTCGGGGGCGACGATGAGCGGGTCGGTGTGGGCCGGATCGACGGCCGTGGCGAGCGCGGGCGTGACATCACACACCATCGTCGGCACCCCGAAGAAGTCCGTCACCGAAGGTTCGTGCGGGTTGATGAGCACCACCTGGTCCGTGCCGGTGCTGAGTGCTGCCGCCACCGCGCGGGCGCTGATGGGCTCACCGGCGGCGAAGGCACGGTCCTGCCGGGCGTAGCCCATGTACGACAGCACGGTGGTGACCGACCCCGCGAGCTCGCGCGCTGCATCCTGCAGCTGCAGCAGCCCCACGATCGCATCCGGAGAGTCGGTCGCTGCGATGACGACCGCCGTCTCCAGCCCCTCGGTGGTGATCCGGTGACACAGCTCGCCGTCGGGGAACCGGTCGTACGCCACCCCCGCCAGCGGCTGCTGTGTCGCCGTCGCGACCGCCGCGGCCAGCCCCTGTGCGGTGTGCCCTGGGACGATCATGTGGGCTCTGCTCGGGGGGGACGCTTACCGTTTGTCGTCGGGGCGACGGCGAGCCCGGTGATGCCGTCGACGCCGAGGTGGGTCTGCGTCCAGGACTCACCCGGGGCGTGGGCCATCGCGATGCCATCTGCGCTGATCGCATACAGCGCGTCGGCGGTGACGGCGACGGCCACCGGCGGCGCCGGCGGCGTGTCGATCGCCGCCCAGCCGTCGCTGTCGGTCACCACCGCACCATCGACCACCGCCGTGTGGCGCTCGTCCGCGGACGCGACCGCGGTCACCGGTGCATCGACCCGGCGCATCCAGCCGTTCCCGAGGGTGTACAGCCCCGCGGTCGTCCCCACGAGCGGGGCCGCCGTCAGTGCGGTCACATGCTCGAGGCCTGCGGGTTGCGGCCCCTCGGGGGTCATCCGCACGAGCCCGTCGGTGGTGCCGATCAGCGGCGGGGCGATCGCGGTCACCGGCGCGGTGACGACGTGGGTCGCGGGGGGCTGCTCGGGGGCGACCGGGTAGCGGGTGAGCGTCTCGCCGCGTGCGGTCCACACCGCCGCAGCGTCAGCACCCACCGCATCGAGGACCCCCGTGCGATCGGGGACCGCCGCGGGCAGTTCAGCGCCAGCGGTGGCGATGAGCCCGTCATCGACCGCCGCGACGACCCCGCTCGGTGTCGCGGTGAGCGCATGCACGGTGCCCCGTTCCGCCAGCGCGAAGCGGCCCAGATGCACACCGGCGACGCGCAGGGCGACCAGTCCGCGGTCGGTGCCGACGAACACCGTCCGTCCGGTGCGGTCGGGTGCGAACACACGCTTCTCGGTGAGGCTCTGCATCTCAGTGGGGTGCTCCTGTGGCCATGGTGTTCAGAGGAACTCGCGGACGTCCGAGTACCACATCTCGTGGTGGTCGACGGCGTCGATCGCCTCGGCGATCTCGACGGCGAGGACGTGCCAGCAGCGCTGGGTGGGGTCCGTCTGGTCGAGGTTGTACCGGCTGTCCTTGCAGGTGCACCCGCCTGCCTCGATGATGTACTCGTCATCCCGTCCGACGACGACGGTGAAGTCCTGGTACTGCTTGACCCGCCCGTCGGAGACCGCCTCGATCGCGGTGAGCCCACGCTCGCCGTGGATGGCGCCGATCTGCTCGACCGCCGACGGCGTCAGCCGCCCGGCGCGCCGGAGCTCCTCGAGCCACCCCTCGGTCGCGGGCCCGGATCGGTCATCGGACGACACATCCCACGTTCGCCGGTGGCTGGCTAAATGCCACCGGATACTTTTTCGACGCCGCTGGGTGAGCGATGCACATGGAGGTCGCCGAGGGGTCCGTCCGGATCGAGGTGCCCACCGAGACCGATGGCGCCGCCGAGGCCGTCGGCGACGGGGTGTTCTACAACCCCACCCAGCGGCTCAACCGCGACATCACCGTCGCCGTGCTGCGCGCGTACGGTGAGCGCGAGCCCCGGGCGTCGAGCTACCTCGATGGGATGACCGCCTCGGGCATCCGCGCGATCCGCGCGGCACGGGCGGGGTACGCGGTGACGGCGGTCGACACCGACCCCGCCGCGACCGCCCTCGCGGCGGCGAACGCACGGCGCAACGACGTCGCGGTCGACGTGCGGACCGCCGACGTGAACACCGTGCTGCACGCGGGCGTGTTCGATGTGACGGACATCGACCCCTTCGGCAGCCCCATCGGCCACCTGGACGCCGCCGTCGTGGGCACGCGGAACCTGCTGTGTGTGACGGCGACGGACACCGCCCCGCTGTGCGGGGCGCACCAGGCGGCGGGGATCCGCCGGTACGGGGCGGTGCCGCAGAACACCACCTACCACCGGGAGATGGGTCTGCGCATCCTCGTGGGGGCGATCGTCCGCACGGCCGCGCGCTACGACGTCGCGGCGGTGCCGATCCTCGCACACGCGACACGCCACTACGTGCGGGTGTACACCGAGCTCGAGCGGTCGGCGTCGGCGGCCGACGAGGCGGTCGCCGCACTCGGGTGGGTCGAGCACTGTCCGGAGTGCCTCTTCCGGACGCACGCGCACGGGATGGTCCCCGCAGGGCACACCCGGTGTCCGCACTGCGACAGCGACCAGCTGCTGACGGCGGGGCCGCTGCACCTCGAGCGGACGACCGACCCCAGCTTCGCGGCGGCGGTCACCGCCGCGGTGGATCCGGCGGATGCGACGGCCGCGGAGGCCGAGCAGCTGCTGGGCCAGCTCGCCGCGGAGCTGCCGCGGCCGACGCACTACGACCAGCACCGGCTGTGCCACCGGTGGTCGCGCTCGGCACCACGGATGGACCCCTTCCTGGAGGCGCTCGCCACCGCGGGCTTCGCCGTCTCGCGGACGCACTACGGGGGGACGACGTTCAAGACCGACGCGGATGTCGCCGAGATCGAGGCGGTGACGGCGGGCGTATGACTGGCGGCGACAGGGACGCGGTGGTCGCCCTCCGGGAGGACGTCGACCGTCTGCAGGAGGAGCTGGATGCGCGGACGGTCTCGGTCGCGTCGCTGCGCGAGGAGCTCGCGGCCGACCGCATGGCGCCGCGGCCGTGGTGGGGCCCACATCTGGTGGTGCTGTACGGCACCGCCCTCGCGGTCGCGGCGTTCGTCCTGCTGGATGGGTGGGTCGCCGTCGCGGCGATGGTGATCGGCTACCTGGGCGCGATCGGCACGTACGTCGTGCTCGCCCTGCTCGCGGGTGGGGTCGGGGTCATCCGACAGCTGCGGCGGCTGGGGCCGTGGTGAGCCGGGGGGTCGGTGAGACCGCGGTGGTCGCTGGACTGCCGGAGCCGCTGGTCACCGGCGCGGCGGTGGTGACGCAGCTGGGCGACCCGCTCGTGGTGGGGCTGCTCGCGGTCGCGCTCGTGTGGTGGCCGCGACCGCTGCGGCCGCAGACGACCTGGGTGCTGGTGACGGTGGTCGTCGCCGCGACGATGATGGTGGTGCTGAAGACGGCGATCGGCGCACCCCGTCCACCGGGGGCGGTCGCCGACGGCTTCGGCTTCCCCAGCGGCCACGCGCTCATGGCCACCGTGGGCTACGGCGCACTCGCGTGGGGGAGCCGTCGGCGCTGGGCCGCCGTGGCCGTCGGCGTGGTCACCGTCGTGGGGCTCTCGCGCGTCGTCATCGGCGCGCACTACCTCGTCGACGTCCTCGCGGGGTGGGCGGTGGGGGTGGGGCTGCTCGCGGCGAGCCGCAGCTGGGTCCACCCGGCGGGCCGCCAGCAGCTGGCGCTCGGGGTCGCACTCGGGGCGCTCATCGTGACCGCACTCGCCGTCGATGCGCGCCCGTGGTACACCCCGCTCGTCGGCGCGGCCGCTGGGGTGCTGGTGCTGGTGATCCGGCGGAAAGAAGAAAGCGGGTGAGCCTCAGAAGGTCTCGAGGTAGCGGTCGAGCTCCCACTGGGAGACGTCGACGCGGAAGGCGTCGTACTCCGCGGTCTTCGCCTGGATGAACTTCTCGTAGACGTGCTCGCCGAGCGCATCCCCGATGACCGGGTCGGCCTGCAGCGCCGCGACGGCCTCGCCGAGGTTGCCCGGCAGCGTGTCGATGCCGTACGCCTCGCGCGTGTCGCCATCGAAGTCGTAGATGTTCTCACGCACCGGATCGGGTGCGGACAGCCCCTGCTCGATCCCCTCCAGCCCCGCGCTGATGATCGCGGCGAAGGCCAGGTACGGGTTGCAGGAGGGGTCGGGTGAGCGCAGCTCAACCCGCGATGCGGCCGGGACGCGCGCGGCGGGCTTGCGGATCAGCGCCGAGCGGTTGCGGTCGGACCATGCGATGTACACCGGCGCCTCGTAGCCGGGCACCAGCCGCTTGTAGCTGTTGACGGTGGGGTTCGCCACCGCGGTGATCGCCGGGGCGTGCTCGAGGACGCCCGCGAGGAACGCATGCGCGGTCTCCGAGAGGTTGAACTCATCCCCGTCGTCGTGGAACGCGTTCGACCCGTCCGCATCGAACAGGGAGATGTGCGTGTGCATCCCCGAGCCGTTGATCTTCGCGATCGGCTTGGGCATGAACGTCGCGTGCAGCCCGTGCTGGGCGGCGATCGCGCGGACGACCGTCCGGAACGTCGCGACGTTGTCGGCCGTCGAGATCGCATCGTCGTACGTGAAGTTGATCTCGTGTTGCCCCTCGGCGACCTCGTGGTGGCTCGCCTCGATCTCGAAGCCCATCGACTCGAGCCCGTAGATGATGTCCCGCCGGACGTCGGAGGCCAGGTCCTTCGGGGCGAGGTCGAAGTAGCCGCCCGCATCGTTGGTCTTCGTCGTCGCCCGCCCATCCTCATCCTCCTCGAAGAGGAAGAACTCGGGCTCGGGGGCCACGTTGACATCATAGCCCATCGCCTCGGCGCGCGCGATGACCTGCTTGAGGACGCTGCGGGGGTCGCCGAGGAACGGCTCGTCGGTCGACGTGTCGATGACATCGCAGATCAGCCGCCCGGAGGTCCCATCGCGCCATGGGAGGATCGCGAACGTCTCAGGGTCGGGCTTGAGCCGCATGTCCGACTCCTGGATGCGGACGAACCCCTCGATCGAGGAGCCGTCGAAGTAGATGCCGTCGGTGAAGGCCTTCTCCGCCTGGCTGGCGGGGATGGCGACGTTCTTCACCGTCCCGAGGATGTCGGTGAACTGCAGCCGGAGGAACTCCACCGACTTGGCTTCGATCTCATCGAGCACCGCCTGTGCTGGGCCCGACAGCCCGCCGTCGGGGCGGACCGCATCGGGCGTGGTCGTATCATGCGTCATATCTCGTTCCACCTGTGGTGGTCAATTCTAATGTATTAAGAGATTTTCGTTTGTATTGTTCACAGTTTTTGTGTGATAACTGGATATTCGTTAAGTTCTAGAGGGGTGTGAGCGAACAGGGGGTATGGCCTATGAGCACCTGGATGCAGAGCTGATCAACGCGCTGTTGGCCGATGGGCGTGCGAGCCTCCGCAGCCTCGCGGAGGAGCTGGACGTGTCGGTGACGACGGTGTCGAACCACCTGCGCGACCTCGAGGATGATGGGGTGATCCAGCGGTACGTCCCGAAGATCGACTACGATGCACTCGAGTACGACGTCACGGCGATCTTGCAGCTGAAGGTGGAGGGGAACGCCATCGGGGAGATCACCGACCGGCTGCGGGAGGAGAAGCAGATGATCTCGGTGTACGAGGTCACCGGCGACTACGACATCATCGCGATCGGGAAGTTCGTCGACACCGACGGGATGAACGACCAGATCAAGGTGCTCCTGGCGGATGCGGACATCCGGGCTTCGAACACGAGCGTGGTGCTGAATGCGGTCAAGGAGAACGACCAGTTCACGCTCTCTGTGTGAGCGGTCCGCTCAGGCCTCGAAGCCCGACTCGAAGAAGAACCGCCCGTCGCGCTGGATGACCTCCCCGTCGACGGTGATGC
>JAVLBV010000190.1:0-611 GCA_031580685.1 Haloquadratum sp.
CTCGAACAGCGGATGCTCCTCGACGGGATCGACGTGCGACATGCAGTGCGGGCACAGCAGCTCGCGCGTGACCGGGTGCTCGAGCACCTCATTCACCGCGAGCGTGCGTCCGCACTCGTCGCAGGTGTAGCCCGTCACAGCATCCTCCCGTGGCGGCAGCCGCCCGAAGCGTGTCTGGTGACCGTCCCGTCCTGGCGCTCGAGCATGAACGCGATGTCGCCGATCGTGCGCCCGTCTGCGCGCAGCGCCTGGATCGCGATGCATTCGTTCTGTGTGACGTGTTGGTTCTGTTCTTCGTGACCGAGCGATGCAGTCTTTTTAAGGCCATACAGGCCCTGGGTTTCGATGGTCATCTTTGCAGACCACAGCGGCCCTCTGGGTCGCTCTTCTCGTGCTCCCCGTGAGCGTGTGGTCTACCTCTCTATCATACCGCTGTGACAAAACTGTATCGCCGATGACGTAATGGATAGTATCTACGTTTATCAGTGCTGACACCGGCTGCAGCGTATGAGCATCAGGGAGGAACTGAACCAGAAAGACGAGCTCATCATCAAGCACATGGCGCAGCGGCCACAGCTGACGGTGGGGGCCATCGGAGCCCCCACCGCGGC
>JAVLBV010000191.1:0-604 GCA_031580685.1 Haloquadratum sp.
AGCCAGCCAGCTCTGCATCCGTCTCGCCCTTCATCCGGAGGCCGGTGAGCAGGGCCCCGATCTGTGCGGGCGTTGCCCTCTCGAACAGTGCCGATGCGACCGCCTCCGCCTGAGCCTGTGAGAGGTCCTCACCGGCGACGACTGCATGCAGTGCCGTGGGGATCACCGGGTCTTCCATTGATGTATACATCTGATGTCTATTGTACATAAGTATACACCGGTCGGTGGCCACCCAGGGGAAGAGCGAAATCTTCAATGGACGGATGCGGGTAAGAACGGTCAAGGGTTGGTGGTCTAGTCTGGTTATGACACCTCCTTGACATGGAGGAGACCGGCAGTTCAAATCTGCCCCAACCCATCCTATATAGATTCAGTAGATGAGGCCCCGGTCATGTGTGGCGATGATCGTGGGGGCCGTGGCAGTTGGTCACCCGGTGAAGACGTCGGACATCTGTCATGCGGCTGGCGCACGCTGTGATGTGCCTGCTTCCCCGCACAGGGGCGGCGCAACGATGGTCTGGGCGCCGAACCCACTGGAATCGGAGCCGATGCGTACTCGCGGGGAGTTCCGGAGGACTATATAGTGATATGATGCATCTATAGC
>JAVLBV010000192.1:0-587 GCA_031580685.1 Haloquadratum sp.
ACCGACGCGACCAGTCGATCCAGTCGAGCTCCCAGCCGTGACGCCGGTGTGCGGCCGCCGCCGCGCGCTCGGAGTCCTCACGCACCGTCCGGTTGCGGATGGGGCCGGCGGGCATCTCCCCGGGCGCGAGCAGCGGGGCGAAGGAGACCTGCGGTCCCGCATCGCGCACCTGCCCGTCGGCATCGACGCTCACCAGCCGCTGGTCGGCCGCACCGAGCGGGACGATGAGCCGACCCGCCGGCCGCAGCTGGGCGGGCAGCGCCGGGGGCACGCGGGCGGTGGCCGCCTCGACGATGATGCGGTCATACGGCGCGTACAGCGGGTAGCCATCGGCGCCGTCGGCGCGGTCGACGAGCACCTCCGGATAGCCCGCCCGTTGGAGGTTCCGCCGGGCACGCCGCACGAGCCGGCGGTCGATCTCCACCGCGTGGACCGCCGCCGCACCCACGAGCTCTGCGACCACCGCAGCGGTGTAGCCCACGCCCGCGCCGATGAGCAGCACGCGGGGGTCCTCCGCCGGCAGCGGCGCCGCCATCCCCAGCAGCTGTGCCACCGTCGCGGGCGCGAGCACGTCGCTGTCGTCGACA
>JAVLBV010000193.1:0-582 GCA_031580685.1 Haloquadratum sp.
ACCTTCTCTGCCGTGTGGCTCGGCGCCTTCGGTGGTGCCGCGATCTTCGCCGACGTCACACTCGGTGCGGGGATCGCCTCGACCGTCTTCGATCAGGGCAACGCGTTCGCGATGTTCGCGATGCTCGATTCGTACCCGCTGTCGTCGGTGACGTCGGTGGTGGCCATCCTGCTCGTGACGACGTTCTTCGTCACCTCGTCTGACTCGGGGTCACTCGTCGTCGACCACCTGACCTCA
The DNA here is from genome assembly GCA_031580685.1 of Haloquadratum sp. Classification (GTDB taxonomy): domain Archaea; phylum Halobacteriota; class Halobacteria; order Halobacteriales; family Haloferacaceae; genus Haloquadratum. The sequence goes on from JAVLBV010000193.1 coordinate 238, forward strand.
GGTGGCAAGCACGACGTCCCCCGTGGTCAGCGGATCTTCTGGGCGGTCACCGAGGGTGCGGTGGCAGCGGTGCTGCTGATCGGTGGCGGACTGAGCGCGCTGCAGACCGCATCGATCACCACCGGACTGCCGTTCGCGGCGATCTTGCTGGTGATGGTCTACTCGACGTACGTGGGCCTCAACAGCGAGTACGCGATCCTCATGTCCGAGGAGTTCCGCGAGCGCGTCAAGGAGATCGCCCAGTCCGGGGAGGAGGTCGACATCCCCGGACAGGTGTTCCCCGGCGACGTCCGCGACGCAGAGACCGACGACTGACCCGACCCGCGGCGACCTTTTTTGCGGTAC
>JAVLBV010000194.1:0-582 GCA_031580685.1 Haloquadratum sp.
CACCGACCGCGAGGAGTGCAGCACGTTGCCGAAGCGCACCGATGCGAACCGCGGTGCATCCGCGCCGGCGTACTCGTTCGCCGCGGTCACGAGCTTCTCTGCGAGCAGCTTGGTCGTCCCCATCGTGTTGGCGGGGTCGACCGCCTTGTCGCTCGAGGTGAGCAGCACCCGCTCCACGCCCGCGTCGATCGCCGTCTCGATCACGTGCTGGGTGCCGAGCACGTTGGTCTTGACCGCCTCGAAGGGGTTGTACTCGACGACGTCGACGTGCTTCATCGCCGCGGCGTGGATGACGATGTCGACGTCGGCCATCGCATACCGCAGGCGCGTCGCGTCGCGGACGTCGCCGGCGAGGAAGCGGCAGCGGTCGTCGTCGAGGCGGCTCCTCGCTGTGGCCAGCCCCGCCTCGTCGGCGTCGAACAGGCGGAGGGTGCCGACGTCCGTGGCGAGGAGGTGGTCGGTGAGCAGCGTGCCGACCGAGCCCGTCGCGCCGGTGATGAGGACGGTCGCATCACTGAGCATATCCCATCATTCCCCGGTGGTCGTATCAACACATCGTCTCGTTTGACCCTGTCACGGTCA
>JAVLBV010000195.1:0-579 GCA_031580685.1 Haloquadratum sp.
TTCCGGTCCTCGCGTGCTGTCGGCCAGACTGATACTTTCACCAGCGACGCTTTCTCGTGGAACAGCAACACCGTACAAGAATGAAATATTTGCTCCATTCGCAAGGGCTTCCTTCATCGCGTTTGCAAGCTCAGAATCAGATCCGAACTTAGCGTCAGCTTCTCGCGTTGCTACGATCTGCTCTGGCTCTGCTGCGCTGATGGAAAGAGACGTGTCGTCACCTTCAACGTCGTTCGAACCGTCGTAGTTCGATTCGCCGAAAAATACTTCGGTGCGGTGATGACGACCCCACTGGTGCTGTTGATGGCCGATGAGCTGCTCTTCGGCGCCTCCGTCGCCAACAGCTACGGGGTGATCCTCACCGGTCTCATCGCGTTCGTCTTCGCGACGGCGGTGCAGGTGGTGCTGCAGCGCATCAGGGTGCAGTGATGTGGCTTGAGTTGGCTGCGTGGGTGATTTTGTGGGGTGCCGTTGCAACGCTAGGTCATGAACTGACGCATTATCTGGTGTATCTGACCTTTGCGCACCACATTGAGTTTGATCCCATGAGCATGCAGGTCACCGCAGAGTATGATGCGA
>JAVLBV010000196.1:0-567 GCA_031580685.1 Haloquadratum sp.
GGGGTACGCGGGGCTGATCAACTTCTCCGTCGCGGCGTTCTTCGGTCTGGGTGCGTACGGCACGGCGATGCTCACCGCCTCGAACACCCCGCTGGGCCTCTCGCTGTCCCCGCTGGTGGGGCTCGTCGTCGGCATCGCCCTCGCCGCGGTGGTCGCGGTGGTGATCGCGGTGCCCACCCTCCGGCTGCGCGCGGACTACCTCGCGATCGCCTCGCTGGGGCTCGCGGAGGTGATCCGCATCGTCATCCAGAACCAGCGCGGGCTCACGAACGGCAATGCGGGGCTGCGCGGACTGCCGCTGTTCTACGCGGAGTGGCCGCTCCTCGGTGGGGTGGTCGACCGGCTGCCCACGGTGCTGATCCACGAGGTGACACTGGGTCCCGTCACGCTGCTGGGGCTGCGGCTGGGGCGGTCGGTGTGGGTGGGGACGCTCAACCTGCTCGTGGTGGTCGGCCTGATCGCAGCGGTGTATCTCGTCGTCCGGCGCCTGCACCGGTCCCCATGGGGCCGGCTGCTGCGGACCATCCGGTCAGATGAGGACCTCGCACGGGCGCTGGGCAAGCGCAC
>JAVLBV010000197.1:0-566 GCA_031580685.1 Haloquadratum sp.
ACCGCCACGTGCAGCGCGACCAGCCCGACCAGCGCCAGCAGCGTCGCAACTGGGTCGAACGCACCGACGGTCAGCCCGACGGCCGCACCCGCGGCGACGAGCGCGACCGGCAGCAGGAGGAACGGGGCACGGGCGACGGCGGCGTACGGCGCGACGCGCGTCGCCGTCTGCGAGAGCGTCTGCATGTGTGTCCACGGGCGTGGACGGACATACCCGCTGTGGTTCGACCCACACCGCAGTCACAACAGTTAGGGCCCACAGCGCACCGTTGGGAGACGATGCGGTTCGCACGCTACCACACCGGTGGCGCACCGCGGTGGGGCGTCATCACCGACGAGACGATCACGCCGACGGCGGCGCTGGAGACCGCGGTCACGTACGAGCGGCTGGCCACCCCGGGCTTCGTCAGCCGTGTCGCCCAGCGGCTCCGCTCGACGGCCGCGGTGGCCGAGCCGCTGTCGGCGGTGCAGCTGTGTGCACCGGTGCCGCGGCCAGGGAAGATCATCTGCGTGGGCCTGAACTACCACGACCACGCCGCAGAGCAGGGCAGGGAGCCGCCGGCACGG
>JAVLBV010000198.1:0-566 GCA_031580685.1 Haloquadratum sp.
CGACATGGCGTCGGACGCCCCCGCCGCGGCGGCGGCGCGAGCAGGCGCGATCATCGCTCGCCAGCGGACGGTGGCGGTGCCGATCACCGACGCACGGACGACGTTCGGGGCGCTGTCGGTCACGCTCACCGATCCGCCCGATGGCCGCACCCGCACCACCCTCCGGGCGGTCGGTGACCGCCTGGGCGGGCTGTTCCGCGCGGTGCTGTGGCGCACCGCGCTGATGGAGGATGGGCTCACCCCCGTCAGCGTGACGGTGCGCGACCCGCAGCTGCCGCTGGTCCGCGCGGCGGCCGCCGCGGAGACGACCGTCGCGGTCACCTCCATCGGGCGTGCGGATGCGGCACAGACCGCCTACGTGCTCACCCCGACGGACCCCGACGCTGCGGCTGCGTTCATCGGCGCGCTCGAGGCCGACGGGGCGGTCGCATGGGTCCAGCCCGTGGGGGAGACCGACCGGGTGCTCGTTGCGGTCGATGGGGCCAGCCCCGCCGCCCGTGTCGTCGACCTGGGGGGACAAGTTGTGCGGGAATATTAGGACGTATGTTCAGAATACCTGCAGATAT
>JAVLBV010000199.1:0-564 GCA_031580685.1 Haloquadratum sp.
CTGGGCCAGCTTCATCGAGTGGTTCCACCGGCTCGTCGCCGTCGTCGTGGGGCTGTGGCTCCTCGGGCTGACCGCCCTCGCGGTCCGCCGGGGGGCCCCGCGGGCGCTGCGGTGGTCGCTCGCGGTGGCGGTGGTGCTGCTGCCGACGCAGATCGTCCTGGGCGCGCTCACGGTGCGCGAGTACGCCGTCGTCATCCTGCTGGCGCACTTCATCACCGCGACGGGGATCTTCAGCGCCACCGCCGTCGCCGCCGCGGTGGCGCACCGCCGGTGGCTCACGGCGCGTCCCCGGCTGCTCACCGTGGGGCCGGCGGTGGCGGTGGTGCCGATGCTGCTGCTCACGCCGCACCTGCTCGTCGCGTTCACCCCCGCCGTCCAGGTGGGCTACTACCTCAGCGGCCTCGCCGCCCTCGGCCTCACCATCGCGGGTGTCGTCACCGCCGGCGTGTGGGACCGCCACCGCCTCGGGCGGGTGGGCGCCGCCGCGGTGCTCGCGGGGCTGCTCATCGTCGGCCGGCTCGTCTTCTCGACGCCGCGGTCGGGCTCGCGGGAGGCGAGCGGGTC
>JAVLBV010000019.1:0-16599 GCA_031580685.1 Haloquadratum sp.
ACGTAGATCTCGTATCCCGCCTCGCCGGAGAACCCGGTCTGGCTCACGATGACGGGCGCGCCGCCGATCTCCGCGGCCAGCAGACCGTAGTACGGCAGGTCCGAGACCGCATCGCCGACGACGTCCACCATGACATCCTCCGACAGCGGTCCCTGGATCTGCAGGGGGGTCACATCGATCTCGTCGATCTCGACGTCGAAGTCCATCCCGACGTTGACGCCCTGGATCCACTGCATGAGCGTGGAGTCGCTGATCGAGAACCAGAACTCATCCTCTGCGATCCGCAGCAGCACCGGGTCGTTGAGGATGCCACCGCGCTCGTTGCACAGGATCACGTACTTCCCACGCATCGGCTCGATGGCCGTCGCATCACGGGTGATCACATAGTCGGTCAACGCCTCCGCGTCTGGGCCCTTGACCCGGATCTGCCGTTCGACCGAGACGTCCCAGAGGGTGACCTTCTCCGTGAGTGCCTCGTACTCCTTCATCGCCCCACCATCCTCGGGCCTCACGTAGCCACGCGGGTGGTAGATCCGGTTGTAGACGGTGCACCGCCACGCACCCTCCTGGTTGTACGAGCGGTCGAAGAAGGGGGACTTGCGCACCCTGGTCGAGACCAGCATCTGGATTCCGGGATCGCCGGTCTGCCGCAGATTCCGCGGCAGGACCCGGTCAGACTGGTCGACACTGGGGTAGTTCGGGTGGTCGTTAGATGCCATTCCACCGGAGAGTGAGGGGTAATCTCAATAAAGGATGATGTTGAATAGCCCGTACGTTTAAGCCTGGACTCGCTCCCTCAGTGGTGCCCGTCACCGATGGTCGCCCCGATCAGGTTCCGCAGTCCCCGGCGGAGTCGCCCACTCATCGCCGTCGAGGAGAGCTCCATCTCATCGGCGAGCTCGGTGAGGCTGATGTCCCGGGGTTCGTTGAAGTAGCCCCGGGCGAACGCCGTCTGGACCGCCTCGTGCTGTGGCGCGGTCAGCCCGTATGACTGCGCACCATCGGCACGCTCGTTCGTGTAGATCTCGATGATGTCGAGGCGCATCTGCTGGTCACCGGCGTACGTCCACACCGCATTGAGTGCCGCGCGGTCCGGCAAAAGCAGATGCACCACCCACCCGCTGTCCTCCGTCTCCGTGCGCATCAGCAGCCCATGGGCGCGCGTGACGACCGAGCTGATGAGGCGCGCCTCGCTGCTGTGCTCGATGCGGTAGATCCCCACCGCCCCGGTGCGGTCGATGCACTCGAAGCGCTCGACGGTGGGGTCGTCGCTGAGCGCCGCCTCGATCGCCTCCGGGTCGGGATGGTCGATGAGGAAGGGGAACGCCGTCGCGCCCGGGTCCGTGGTCCCCTGCATGATCACCCGGATCTGCGCATCGGGGACCCGGCGGATGGTGGGCACCAGTGCGAGGTTCGGGTGTTCGAGATACACCTTCGCTGTGATCGACATGGGTGGATTGAGTCGGATACGGCGCCTGAGGGGTGAGTAACTATCGGTCCGCGTGCACGACCGCATCGACCGCCGCGGGTGCGGGGACGCTCTGATGGACCGTCGGCAGCTGCACCGCGAGCGAGCCGGCGACCATGGCCCGGTCGATCGCCGGATCCAGGTCCACACCCGCGGCGAGCGCCGCCGCGAGCGTCCCGATGAAGATGTCGCCCGCACCGGTGGTGTTCACCGCAGACAGCCGGGGCGGATGGCGGGTCGGGCGGTCGGTGTCGGCGCCCTCGATGAGGACGGTCTCCGGTCCGCGTGTCTGGCAGATCACCCCCGCGAAGTCCGACCAGGCTGCGGAGAGCGCGTCGTACTCATGGGCGTTGGGTTTGGTGATGTCGACGCCCGGATGCGCCAGCACCGCGGCCGCCCCATCGATGGGCGACGGATCGAAGATCACCGTGGGGCGCTCCTCCGTCCCCTCGAGCCCGTCCAGCACCGCCATGGTCACCGCCTGTGGGAGTTCGTTCTGCAGGCACACCACATCCGCCGCCCGGATGCGCTCGCGGGCATCGTGCACCATCGCCTCCGTCACCAGGGCGTTCGCCCCCGAGCGCATGATGATGTAGTTCTCGCCCTCCTCATCGACGGCCACGTACGCCCGGCCTGTCGGACCCTCGACCGCCTCGAGGGGCCCCACATCCACCCCCCGTGCGCGCAGCAGCGGACCGACCGGGAGTGTGCCGTCGGTGCCGACAGCGCCGACGAGCGCGACATCCGCACCCATGGCGGCTGCAGCCACGGCCTGGTTCGCCCCCTTGCCACCCAGGCTGAGCTGGTCGTACGCATCGCCCAGTGCATCGGGGATCGTCTCCACCCCGACGGTCGCCCCCGCCGCGGGGAACCAGGGGTACTCCGCGCGCTGTTGGGCGATCCACTGCCCGGTGACCCGGGCGGTGTAGTCCAGGTTGATGCTCCCGACGCTGACGATGCGCCCCATACCCCGCATCTGCGGAGAGTGAGCCAAAGCCGTTCGGGTCGGCACCACCGGGTTGAAATCCGTGCCCGCGCAGGTCCCCGCATGGACAGGCAGACGCTCCGTGCGATGCTGCCGATCGACGAGACGGTGGCGTATCTCAACACCGGGGCCTCGGGACCGGTGACGACGCGTGTGCAGGATGCGGCGACAGCGGCGATCCGACAGCAGGCAGGTGCGGCGGACCCCTATGCGGAGGCCGCGGCGATCACCGACGCCGCGCGCGAGCAGGTCGCCGCGTTCGTCGGGACACCCCCCGAGACCGTCGCGTTCACCCAGAGCACGACCGCGGCGATCAACGCCGGCATCCTCGCCTGTGAGCTCGAGCCGGGGGAGAGGGTGCTCACCACGGCGATCGAGCACGGTGCGGTGCGGTTGCCGCTTGCCCGGCAGCGCCGGCGGGGGGTGGACGTCACCACCATCGAAGCTCCGGATGGCCGGGTCGACCGGGAGGCGTACAGTGCGGCGGTCGGGCAGGCGGACCTGGTGGTCGTGAGTGCGGTCAGCTGGACGCACGGGACGGTGCTGCCGGTCCCTGCACTGGTCGAAGAGGCGCATGACGCGGGTGCACGTGTGCTGGTCGATGCGGTGCAGGCGGTCGGGCAGCGACCGGTCGACGTCCGCAGCTGGGGGGCCGACCTCGTGGCCTTCGCGGGGCACAAGTGGCTGCTGGCACCGTGGGGGGCGGGGGTGCTCGTCGTCGACCCGGATGCGGTCGCCGCGCTGACGCCGGCGACCGTCGGCTACGCTGGGGTGCAGACCGACGGGGCGGGGTACACCTGGCTCCCGGATGCCCGGCGGTTCGAGCTGGGCACCAGAGGAGTCGCACCGCTGGCGGGGCTGACGGCGGCGATCGAGCAGCTCACCGCGATCGGCATCGAGGAGGTCGCACGCTGGAACCGAGCCCGGGCGCAGCAGCTGGTGGAGGCGCTCGAGGGGGTGGTCGCACCGATGGGCCACCCCGGGGAGACCGGCATCGTCACGCTCGCGGTCGAGGCGCCCGAGCAGACCGTGACGACGCTGGCGGATGCCGGCTTCATCGTCCGGAGCATCCCGGATCTGCCGGGGTCGCTGCGTGTCTCGATGCACATCTTCACCACGCCGGCGGAGGTCAGCGCGTTCGCCGAGGCGCTCACCGCGATCGTCACCGGCGCTCGATGAGCATGAGGGGGGCGTCGCAGCAGCCCGAGCGGTAGCGATGGCGGTCGGTGACGACGCTCGAGCGGCGGTAGCGCTCGGCGACGGTGGTCTCACACACGCTGCATCTGAGCACATACCGTGGCGTCGCGAACCGTGGGACCGACAGCGGGGCACCCACGTCTGCGGCACGCGCGCGGAAGGCGGGACCATGGTCGGTCGCCCCGAACCGCTGGAACTGCTCGATGTGGACGAGCTCGTGCAGGAGCACCCCGTCCCACACCGTCGGCGCGAGCGAGGAGGCCGCCGCCAGCGTGAGCACCAGCGTCACATCCGGGCAGCGCTCGAAGCCGTGGTCCGTCCATGTGATCGGCACACCGATGCGGGCATCGGCGACCCGGGGGCGTCGGACGGCCGCCGCACGCCGCTTCGCACGCGCCGAGGTGTCCCAGCGGACACGGTCCAGCGCGACCGCGAGGTCGTGGCGGTCGCACAGCGCCCCCACCCGCGCCTGCGCGTCCGCGATGACCGACGCGGCGTCGGCAGCTGGGGTGTCCATGCGACGGATGCTGCCGCATGTGGCTTAATCCACCGCACTGGTGGGTGGAACCGAAGTCGGTAAACCATGGCCCCGAGAGTCATCGGTAAGATGGACGAGGTGAGCGTCATCGGCTGTGGGAACATGGGGCGGTCCCTGATCACGGGGCTCGCACGCGATGGGGGCTTCCACGTGACGGGGTACGACATCGACCCGGAGGCGCTGGCGGCCGTCGAGGGGATGTGTCACCCGACGGATGACCTCACGGTGGCGGCGGCCGCCCCGACGGTCGTGCTCGCGGTCAAGCCCACGATCGTGCCGATCGTGCTCGGCGAGCTGGAGCTCGGGGCGACCCAGACGCTGATGACGATCGCGGCGGGTGTCGAGCGCGCGTACGTGCAGGCACACACCCCGGCGACGGTCGTCCGGGTGATGCCGAACCTGGCCGCGGAGTACGGGGAGATGGCCGCGGCGGTCAGCTGGGATGCACCGGATGCGGGGGTGCAGGCGATCCTGGAGGCGGTCGGCAGCTACGTGGAGATCGACGAGGCGCTGATGGACGTGGCGACGGCACTCAACGGGTCGGGGCCCGCGTTCGTCTACTACCTGATCGAGGCGATGGCGGCGCGTGCGAGTGCGGCTGGGATGGACCCGACCGATGCTCGGGTGCTCGCGACACAGACGTTCAAGGGGGCGGCGTCGACGGTCGCCGCGGCCGATGCGCCCATCGAGTCGCTGATCGATGCGGTGTGCTCACCGCAGGGGACGACCATCGAGGGGATGGCTGTGCTCCGCGAGAGCACGGTCGCAGCGGAGCTGGGCGATGCACTCGATGCGGCGGCGAGGCGCTCTGCTGAGCTCGCCGCGGAAGTCGACGATGTCTGAGACCGCCGAGGCGGCGGTGGTCCAGCGGGCCCGACAGGCGGCGGCGGCCGCAGAGCTGGTGGTGGTCAAGGCGGGGACGAACTCGTTGACCGACGACAGCTCCCATCTGGACCCCGCGCGTGTGGACAAGCTCGTGGACGACGTCCAGGACCTCCGCGATGCGGGCAAGGCGGTGATCGTGGTCTCCTCGGGTGCGGTCGGGGCAGGCATCGGGCGCATGCAGCTGCCGGCTGATGACCTGCAGACCCAGCAGGCGCTGTCGACGATCGGCCAGTCACGCCTCATGCGCGCGTACACCGAGAGCTTCGACCGCTATGAGACCACGGTCGCGCAGATCCTGATCTCCGAGGAGGATCTGCGGGTGCCGCCGCGCTTCGCGAACCTCCGGCAGACGATCGAGCAGCTCGTCGCGTGGGGCGTGGTCCCCATCATCAACGAGAACGACGCGCTGGCGACCGCGGAGCTGCGGATCGGGGATAACGACATGATCGCCGCGGGGGTCACCGTCGGGGTGGAGGCCGACCTGCTGGTGACGCTCACCGACGTCGATGGCGTCTACACCGCACACCCCCGCGAGGAGCCGTCCGCAGAGCGTGTCCCGTCCGTGACGGACCAGTACTCCGAGGTCGAACAGCTGGTCGCCGCGAGCAGCGAGGAGGAGTTCGGGGGGATGCTCACGAAGATCCGCGGTGCCCGGGATGTGGCGGAGGCGGGCGTGCCGGCGATCATCACCGCGTGTGCGGCGCCCGATGTGCTCGCACGCGTCGCCGGCGCCGAGCCGGTGGGCACAATATTCGTGCCGACAACACCTCCGGTATGAGCACGGATGCGAAGGTCGATGCCGCAGCGGAGGCCGCACTGGAGCTTGCGACGGCGACCGCGGCGACCCGCGATGAGGCACTTGCGGCGATCGCGGCGGCGATCGAGGACGCGAGCGCGGAGATCCTCGCGGCGAACGCGGTGGACGTCGAGCGGGCAGAGGAGCAGCTCGCCGCGGGGGCGTACACACAGGCGCTGGTGGACCGCCTGCGGCTCACCGAGTCGAAGCTGGCATCGATCGCCGAGATGGTCCGCAGCGTCGCCGCCCAGCCCGACCCGATCGGGGAGACGGTGAGCGCCCGGGAGCTGGCACCGGGACTCGAGCTGTTCGAGGTGCGCGTGCCGCTCGGGGTGGTCGCGGCCGTCTTCGAGTCCCGACCGGACGCGCTCGTGCAGATCGCCGCACTGGGGGCGAAGTCGGGCAATGCGGTCATCCTCAAAGGCGGCAGCGAGGCCGCGGAGTCGAACCGCACGCTGCATGCGGTGATCGCGGAGGCCACACCGATGCTGCCGTCGGGGTGGAGTGCGCTGATCGAGGCGCGCGAGGATGTCGAGACCGTGCTCGCCCGGGATGATGCGGTCGACCTGGTGATGCCGCGTGGCAGCGGGGCGTTCGTCGCCCATGTGGAGGCGTCGACGCGGATCCCCGTGCTCGGTCACACCGAGGGGGTCTGTCACGTCTTCATCGATGCGGATGCCGATGGGGAGATGGCCGCCGCGATCGCGATGGATGCGAAGACGCAGTACCCCGCGGTGTGCAACGCCATGGAGACGCTGCTGGTGCATGAGGCGGTCGCGCCGGAGGTGCTGCCTCCGCTGGTCGAGCAGCTACAGGAGGCGGGGGTGACGATGCGGGGTGATGCCCAGACGCGCCAGGTCGTCGAGCTCGACCCCGTCACCCCCGATGACTGGCGGACAGAGTACGGCGACCTCGAGCTGTCGATCGGGACCGTCGGCTCCCTGGATGCGGCGGTCGAGCACATCAACACGAACGGGTCGAAGCACACCGAGGCGATCGTGACCGAGGATGCGGCACGGGCGCGGCGGTTCATGGAGGCGGTCGATGCGGCAAGCGTCTTCCACAACGCATCCACCCGGTTCGCCGACGGCTACCGCTACGGGCTCGGCGCGGAGGTGGGGATCGCCACGGGCAAGACCCACGCGCGCGGCCCGGTGGGCGTCGAGGGGCTGACCACCACGAAGTACTACCTCGAGGGGGAGGGCCACCGGGTCGCCGCGTTCAGCGGGGCGGACGCGGCGGCATTCACCCACCGGACCACCCCCGACGCGACGTGGTGAGTCAGACGAGGTCGGCGAACTGGTCGCGGACCTTCGCCTGCTTGGGTGCCGCATGCATCCGGCAGTACGCATCGCCGGGGTTCTTCTCGAAGTAGCGCTGGTGGTGTGACTCGGCGGGGTAGAACGTCTCGAGCGTGGTCAGCTCCGTCTGGATGCTGCCGCTGTGGTGCGCCGCCTGCGCCGCGATGACCGACTCGGCCGTCGCGCGCTGCTCATCGCCGTCGACGAGGATGATCGAGCGGTACTGTGAGCCCACATCGGGACCCTGCCGGTCCTTCTGGGTGGGGTCATGGATCTGCATGAACACCGTGAGCAGCTGTCTGAGCGACAGGACCGCCGGATCGAACTGCACCTGGACGACCTCAGCGTGACCGGTGGTCCCCGAGCAGACCGCCCGGTACGTCGGCTCCTCCGTGTGGCCGCCCGCGTACCCACTGGTGACCGATGTGACCCCCTCGAGCTCGAGCAGCGCGGCCTCGACGCACCAGAAGCAGCCACCGCCGAGTGTGATCTCGTCCATGACCCACCATCGGCCCGACGCTATGTAGGCCCGCTGATGGCTACCGGCGTGCCCAGCGTTCGATGGTGAAGCGGTCGTGGTCGCTCGTCGCCGTGAGCTCCCACGCTGCGGGGTCGAAGGGGGGGTAGCGGCTGTCGCCCTCGTAGCTCCCGTGGACCCGACTCAGGTGCATCCCATCGATGTGCGGCTGCAACAGCGCGTAGATCTGCGCGCCGCCGAGCACGTACGCCACCTCCGCACCGGTGGCCGCACAGGCATCGATCGCGGCGGCGACGCTGTCGACGGTGACGGCGGTCGGCTCCGGGTAGGAGGGGCCCGAGCGGCTCATGATCACCTGGTGTGCGCCCGGGAGGGCATCGCGCATCGACTCGAACGTCCGCCGCCCCAGGATGACCGGTGCGTCCGCGACCGTCGCACGGTACTGCTGCTTGTCGGCGGGGATCGATGGCCAGGGGAGTTCCCCATCCCGGCCGATGACGCCGTTGTCCGCCACCGCAGCCACCGAGATGAGCTCCATGCGGGCCACAGCAGACCGGCGGGTAAACCCTCTACGGCCGGCGCTTCCGGATGGTTCATAACCACCCGACGGTGTGCTTCGGGGACAGCGTGACACGCATCGACCCCGGCTGGAGCCAGCTGTGATCCGCGACCGCCTCGCCGCGTATCGCGAGGCGTACCCACTGACCGAGGGACCCATCGGCCCACCGCTGGTGCTGCTGGCGCTGCCGATCGTGATCACCAATCTGCTGCAGACCGCGTACAACCTGGCCGACACCTTCTGGCTCGGTCGATACAGCACAGATGCACTGGCGGCGATCAGCTTCGCGTTCCCCCTCATCTTCCTGCTGATCGCGCTGGGGCTGGGCATCGCCGTGGCGGGGGCGATCCTCATCGCACAGGCCACCGGTGCGGATGACCCCGATCTGGCGGCGTACACGGCCTCGCAGACGCTCAGTTACGCCCTGATCGCGTCGGTGGGCTTCGGGGCGGTCGGCTACGTCGGGGTGGGGCCGCTGATCGCCCTCTTCGGCGCCACCCCCACGGTCGTGACGCTGGCGACCGCGTACATGCAGATCATCGCGATCGGGCTGCCGGTCATGTTCGGCTTCTTCGTGTTCATCGCGCTCATGCGGGGGTACGGCGACACCATCACGCCGATGGTGGTGATGTTCGGGACGGTGGTGCTCAACATCGCGATCGACCCCCTGTTCATCTTCGGGTTCATCGACAACCCGCTGTTCACCGCCACCGCGACGACGGAGATCGGGACGTGGCTGTACGACCGGTGGGCCTTCGAGGGGCTCGGGATCGAGGGGGCCGCGATCGCGACGGTGCTCTCGCGCGGGCTGGCGTTCCTGGTGGGGGTGTGGGTGCTCGCCAGCGGGCGGGCGGGCATCGAGATCCGGCTCGGAGCGATGTGGCCGGATCCGACGTTCCTGCGGCGGCTGCTCCGCCTGGGCGTGCCGGCGACGATCGAGGAGACCGGCACCGCACTGTCGATCAACGCGATGCTGTTCATCGTGGGGCTGTTCCCGACGACGGTGATCGCGGCGTACGGGATCGGTATCCGCATCTTCTCGATCGTGTTCCTGCCGGCGATCGGCGTCGCCAGGGGGGTCGAGACGATGACGGGCCAGAGCCTCGGTGCGGGGGTGGAGGGGCGGGCCGATGCCGCCGCCGCCTACGCCGCGCGGTGGGGCTTTCTCATCCTCAGTGGCTTCGCCGTGGGGACGTTCATCTTCGCAGAGGCGATCGTGGGGATCTTCACCACCGACCCCGCGGTCATCGAGGCCGGCCGGTCGTTCCTCTACTACGTGGCCCCGAGCTTCGGCTTCGTGGGCATCGCCCGGGCGTACATCGGGAGCTTCCGCGGTGCGGGCAAGACGGCGATCGCGGCGGTGTTGGGCATCGTGATCCTGGGGGTCGTGCGGCTGCCCATCGCCGTGGCCGGCGCGGTCACCATCGGTGCAGACGGTGTCTGGGCGGCCTTCACCATCTCGAACGTGCTGGGGGCGCTGTTCGCGGTGCTGTGGTACCGGTCCGGTCGGTGGAGCCCGGACGTGGACGTCCGGCCGCGGGCCGATCAGCCCGAGTGAAAGGCCTTCTCGCCCGCGTCCACCGGCACGTCCAGCCAGTTCTCTGTCGGCACCAGCGGGCACTCGTACGCGGGGTTGTACGCGCAGGTGGGGTTGTACGCCAGGTTGAGGTCCACGATCCAGGTGCCGTCGGCGAGCTGGTGCTCATCGGGCCGGAGATCCAGGTAGCGGCCCGCACCGTAGGTGGTCTCGCCGCTGGTGGCATCGCGGAACGGGACCCACAGGCGGTCGGCGCCATCCAGTGGGGCGAAGCTGCTGAGGGTGACCTCACCGGGGGGCACAGCCAGCGTGAACCGACCTGCGCGGCGGTACGACTGCTCACCATCGGCGGTCGTCTCGACGGTGATCTCCGCATGCTCGACCCCCTCATCCTGCGGTATCACCACGCGGAACGCGGGGTCATACGGGAAGTACGACAGCCCCGGGAAGGCCTCGCCCTGCTGGTCCGGGGGCATCGGTGAGTGCGGATCGGTCGCGAAGTAGCGGTCCTTCTGCTCGCGCAGCCGGCTGACCGCCGCCTCCCACTGCTCTGTGTCGAGGAGCTCAGGCATTCAGCGGCACAGCTTCGCGGTGCACGCACCGGTCAGGAACCCGGTCGCCGCACCCATGCCGGCGCCGACACCGGCCCCGACGGGACCGAGCCTCGAGCCGATGGCGGCACCGATCGTGCCGCCGAAGGCGGCCGCATCACGCGCGGGGGTGTCACTCGGACATCGTGGACGGAGCATCTTCGGATGCATATACAGTATTGGGCACGTGATGCAATAATGCTTCCGCCCGCGGGGGCCGCGTCGGAGTCCAAAGCTATACACTCCGGAGATGAAAATGGGGCAGACATGGACGACGAATACGAACCCATGAACGACGTGCAGGTGCTGATGGAGATATCGGGCGGTTATGATGATGTCATGACGAAACTGCATGCAAGTGCGCGTGGTCGAGGTGCGATCGACCGATTCGTGCAGGATATCAACGTGCTGTTGGACACCGTCATCGACCTCCGCGGGGGGACGCGGTCGGCGATCGCGAACGAGCTGCCCGCGGAGATGAACCTCCGCTACGATGCGGAGATGGTCGTGAAGACGCTGCAGGTGCTCGAGGGGTACGGACTGGTCCAGCTCGAGGGCAACACCTGGATGCCCGGCGAGACGCTCTGATCACACCTGCGCGAGGAACGACCACCGGGGGATGCAGGCGATGGGCGCACCGCCGGCGGTCGTGCGCACCTCGGGGTCGGATCTGCCCGTGAGCACGATGCCCACGCGCACGGGGCCATCGTGGATCCGGTGGTGGATCACCCCCGCACTGCCCCACTCGAACGGTTCGTAGCTCCCATGGTACGCCGCTGAGTCGACGCCCGGCCAGTCACCGGTGCCCTCGAGGGTCGACGCCAGCAGCGCCGTGGGATCCGCACCCCGGCGGTCGGGGCGCAGCCGCAGGTAGTCGTGCACATCCGCATCCGGGTCGGGGGACTGCGCGGTGATGAACCGATCACAGGCCTCGATGGCCATCTCGACATCGGTCTCTGGCCCGGTCGGGACGATCGGGACGGGGCTCCCGTCGACCTTGATGATGAACGGGACCGCCGTCTCGCCGTGCTCCCAGAACCGCACCACCCCACGGTTGGGGTCATGGCGATCGTTGACGAGGTAGCTCAGGCGCTTGATGTGGTCGAACAGCAGCATGTGCTCGAGGCGATGGCTCATCTCCGCATCCGCCGTGACGTCGTCGTGTCCGAGGTCCTGGATGGCCGTCGCGAGCCCCACGTCGCGGACCGCCATGCGGAGATCGCGTGGTTTGGCATCGCCGTACTGCGCGATCGGCGTGAGCAGGATCATCGCCTCGAGGCTCGCGAAGTACTTCTCGCGGAGGGTCCGCCGGTCCACATCGAACATCGGCTCACCGGGGCGATCGTCCCCGATCAGCGCCGCATACGGGATCGACCGCACCGGGAGCGTGTGGGCTGCCCACGCGAACAGCCGGGGGAGGCCACTGATCGTCTCCGGTGTGAGGGCGTCGAGGGTGGGGGCCTCCTCGCGGATCGTCGCCATCACCTCACGGAGGGTCGCATCGCGCACCGCCGCGAGCGAGGTCCCCCCGATCGGCTCACCGCGGAGGAACGCGGCGAACGCCGCATCCTCCGCCTCGTACACCGCCGCAGGGAGGCGGAGGGCGGTGAATCCCCCCAGCGAGAGATACTGCTGCTGGGCGGCCACGATCTGTGCGGGCAGCTCCGGGTCGACCGCACCCAGACGACGGTGGGTGGCGTCGGTCGTCTGCACGAGTCGCGCCGGGTCCTCCTGCGCGACCGCCGACCGCAGCGCCTCCAACAGCGGCGCACCACGCAGCCGGCCCGTCTCGGGGTCCTCCGCGTGCGAGACGCCACCCGAGAGGAGCTGCCCGAGCGTCTCCGCCGCGGGGATCGTCGCGGTCCGCCCCTCGGTGATGGGCAGGCGCCGCTGCAGGAAGTCGCGGAACTTCATCGGCAGCATCGGCTCGAGGCGGACCGCCGCATCGTAGCTCCGCGATGTGGCATCGAACGCGCCACGCAGCGCACCCTCGAGCGCCTGCAGGGAGCCACCGGTCAGGATGACCCGCCGGGCGGGGGCCCCCTCGAGCAGCTCCACGACCAGCGGTGCCCACGCCGCGGGGTAGCACAGATGGACATCATCGATGATGATCAGATGCTCCCGCTGTGCCGGCGAGCCCTCGAGCACCTCCCGCTCATACCGGTCGACCGCCGCCCGCAGCTGCGCGATCGGGGTGATCTGGTAGGATGGGTCCATCGCGAGGGGGAGATACAGCAGATCGGAGGGCCGGCGGTCGGGCAGCTCGTTGACGAGGTCCGTCATCGCGTCCGCCCCGAGCTGCTGGTTGTGATACTTGTTCACCGCCCATGCGAGATGTCGCTCCTGCACGGACGGGCGTCCGGCTGCGGGCTCAGCAGCGCCGACCGCACCCAGCAGCTGCTGCAGTGGGTCATGGGTGAACAGCCGGATCGCCTGGGCCAAGACGGTGGTCTTGCCGACGCCGGCGGGGCCCGCGACGCCCCACACCGATGGGGCCCCCGCCGGGGCGGCGAACGCCTCCAACATCCGGAAGAAGTCGGCTCGGTGGAACATCGGTGCCGCATCGACCTCCAGTGCCGACCGGTGCGGTGTGGTGGCCCCATCCCACCAGTGGTTGATGCTCCACAGCTCGTCGCGGAGTGGGCGGAAATCCCTGCCCGAGGGACCCTGCATGCCCCGCATGCGCCGACCGGGTGAATAAAGACCCCGGCTTTTTGCCCCACGGGGGTCCGCACCGTGATGTGGATTGGTGATAGCTATTTACCACCCGGGGGGCATGTCACACCTGAGCGTCGATGAGCCGAGAGCAGCCCCCCCATGATGCCACGGATCTCCGGTGGATCGCAGGTGAGCTCTGCTCGGTGGCCTGCACCCCCGTGGACAGCGAGAAGGTGTATCAGCTCCGCATCGACACCCCCGGTGGCCGCGAGAGGGTGTTCCTCAGCCGGGCGAGGCGGGGGCTGCGGCTGGATGTCGCGACGGGGCGGCCGGTGTCGGTCGGACCGGTCATCGAGTGTGACCTCGGGGCGATGGAGCTGCCGATCTGTGGTCGGTGTGACCGCTGTGCGGGGCCACTGCGCCGGTGGTGCGTGGTCGATCGGTTCCCGCAGATCCGCGCGGTGGTCGACCCGGGCGACCGGGTCGCCATCGCGGTCCATCAGCACGAGCTCGCGGCGGGCCATGCGGGTGGTCGCCTGCGCCAGCGGCCGTCCGAGGCGGTGCAGATCTGCACCGAGTGTGGCCATGAACAGCCCGTGAGCCACCCCACCCCCATGGTGTAGACCACAGCGATTATTACCACGTTGTATCACTGTGTGGTATGCAGCTGGGTAGCGGAGCCGTGGCCGCGAGGGTCAGACGCGGTGGACCCACCTGGGTCGCGGGGGCGATCGCGGCGGGACCGGCGACGATGGCGGCGTTGGTGACCGCCGGCGCGACCGCCGGCTACGGACTGCTGTGGGTGGTGCTCGCCTCCGCGCTCCTGGGCGCGACGACCCAGTGGCTGTCGACGCATCTGGGGATCGTGACGGAGGCGGGCATCGTCGCGACGGTGGATGCGCGACTGGGCGCGCACTGGGGGTGGGTGGTGGTGGGGGTGACGGTCGTGGCCGCAGGGGTGGCACAGCTGGTCATCATGAAGACGCTCGCGGACATCTCGGTGACGGTCGTGGGGGGCCCCACCTGGGTGTGGGCGCTCACCTGGGCGGGGGTGCTCGCGCTGGGGCTCGGTGGTGGGGGGTACCGTGTCGCGGAGGCGGCCGCGAAGCTGCTGCTGGCGGGGGTGGTGGGGGCGTTCCTCCTCTCGGTGGTCGTGGTGCCGATCGACCTGGCGGCGGCGCTCGCGGGCAGCCGTCCGCGACCGCCGTCGGACCTCGCCGCACTCGTGAGCATCGCCGGGATCCTCGGGGGGGCGGTGCACATCACCCTCATCACGATGCAGACGTACACCGTGCGGGCCCGCGGGTGGACCACGGGGGACCGGAAGCTGGCCCGGTGGGACACCGCAACGGCGATGCTCGGCGGGTTCGGGCTGTACTCGGTGGCGATCTACCTCGTCGCCGCGGCGGTGCTGCCGGCTGCGGGGCTGACGGAGGTGACAGCGATCTCAGCGTCGGTGGCGCTGGGGCCCCTCGTCGGGCCGGCGGCGCAGTCGCTGTTCCTGCTGGGGCTGCTGGGGGCGGCGGTGACCACCCTCGGCGGCAACACCATCGTGGCCCCGCTGCTGCTGGCCGACAAGCTGGGGTGGGAGGCGTCGGTCACCGACACGCGGTACCGCGCCATGGTGGTGGGGGTGGCGCTGCTGAGCGCGGCGGGCGCCGTGATCGAGGGCGCGGTGTTGCCGCTGCTGGTCATCGTCCTGGCCTTCGGGCTGCTCGGGACCCCGTTCATCGTGGCGGTGGTGCTCGTGCTGGGCACCGATGTGGAGCTCATGGGCCCCCAGCGCATGGGGGTGGGTGCGGTCGCCGCGGGGGCGGTGGCGATGGTGGTCACCGGTGTGAGCGCGGCTGGCTTCGTCTGGTCACGCTGGGTGGATGGGGGCGCCGGCGCGATCGATCTGCTCGTCCTCATCATGGCGGTGGGCATGGCGCTCTCCACGGCGGCGATCGTCGCCCGGGGGCTGGGGTGGACGGGCCCGACGGTGGTGCTCCAGCAGGGGTGAGCTCACTCCAGCGGATGGACGCGATCGCGGAGCTGTCGCAGGTCCACCCGGGAACGGGACAGCCCCACCGCGGCCACGGTGACCGCCGCGGAGCTCAGCATCGCGCCCGCGAACGCACGGAGGTACAGCGGGTCGGCCGGCGGCAGGAGGCTGCCGACGACGGGCAGCTGGACGAGCAGCCACCGGAGGTCGGGGAAGTACGCCAGGCCCACCACGAGCCCGAGCCCGCTCGCGAGGAGGACACCCCGCTCGTCGATCCGGTCGCTGTAGAGGCCCGCGAGCATGGGGACGGCCACGGCCGCACCCAGCAGGTCGGCGAGGAAGAACAGCCGGAGGACCGACTGCGCGCGCAGGCTCACGTACATCGCGCCGATGGCGACCACCACGGTCACCACACGCGCGACGCGGGTGAGCGTGCCCGGGGCGACCGCCGGCAGCACCCGTCCGATGTCGGTCGTCAGCAGCGATGCCAGTGCGTTGAACAGTGAGTCCATCGAGCTGATCACGAGCATCAGCGCCAGGAACAGCACCGCGAGTGACAGCCCCGGGACGAGCGTGTCGACCAGGATGAACAGCGCGGCGTCGGCGTTGTACCCCGCCGCGGTCACATCGGTGACGATGGGTGCGCTCGCACGCGCGACGACGCCCAGCCCGGCGGCGATGAAGGTGATCGCGCCGTTGAGCACCATCGCCGACCGGAAGCTCCGCCGGACGGTCGGTCCGTCGGCGCCCGCGTAGATGCGCTGCCACCAGGTCTGGTTGATCAGCTCCGCACCGACGATCGCGAACACCAGCGCGAGCCCGAACTGTGCCCCCGCCCAGAACCCCACCGACGCGGGGATGAGCTCCGCCTGCACGCTGCCGGGGGGGACGACCGCCCCGACGCGCAGCAGCACCGCCAGCGTCACGAGCGCGAGCAGCGGGAGGATGAGCAGCGCCTGGATGCTGTCGGTGAGGATGGACGCCCGCAGGCCCCCGTATGCGGTGTAGATGAGGACGGCCCCGCCGACGATCAGCACCGTCTGGAGCGGGGCGATACCGGCGACCGCAGCGAAGGCCCCCGCGATGCCCGTCAGCTCCGCCGCCACGAAGATGAACATGTACATCGCGCTCACGCCGAGGATCAGCAGGTATGCCCCGCTGCCGTAGCGCACCCGGACGTACTCCGGGAGCGAATGGCCCATGGGCAGCAGCTCGCGGATCCGTGGGCCGATCCGCGCGTACAGCGCCATGGGGATCGCCTGTCCCACGGCGTAGCCGATGACCGCCGCGACGCCGAAGCCCGCGCCCGCCTCCGGGGCGGCGAAGAGGATCCACACCCCCATCACGGATGCGACGAGCGTGGCGGTGAGCTGCCGCGGGCCGATCGAGTCGCGGGCGGTGATCAGGTCCTCGACCGACCGCACCCCCCGCCGGCCCGCCCAGATCCCCAGCAGCGCGAAGCCCGACAGCAGCACCACCATCCCCGCGAGCACGGGTGTGCTCATCGGCTCACCCGCTGACATGCCATGCGCATGGTGCAGCTCCACCGTGGCGTGGCATAGCTGTTACCATCTGGTGGTACCACAGCAGAATATCTGGTCAGAGGCCCCAGATCATCGCGAT
>JAVLBV010000001.1:0-83871 GCA_031580685.1 Haloquadratum sp.
GGTCTCGTGGTGTTCTTGTTTGCTCATGGGTGGGTTGTGGTCATCACATGGGGCCGATGGTGGGGATCTGCGGTGGCTATCAGCTGCTGGGCGAGCGGCTCGTCGACCCCGGTCATGAGTCACCTGGTGGGCCACGGGTCGTCCGCGGGCTGCAGAAGCTCCCCGTCGAGACCCACTTCACCGCAGAGAAGGCGGTGGCACCGGTCACCTGGGAGTACACGGGTGGGTCCATCCTCGGGCCCGAGCCTGCATCTGCCGACGGCTATGTGATCCATCGGGGTCGGACCCAAGCGACCGGGGCGGTCGCCACATCGTTCACGAGCGGTGACGCCGACCCGGGCGCCCTCGGCGCCACGGTGGGGGAGGTCACCGGCACCTACCTCCACGGGCTCTTCGAGAACGAGGCCATCCGCACCGCGTTTCTCGACCAGCTGTTCACAGCGGCGGACATCGCACCCCCGTCACAGACGGGTCGACCGACGATCGACGGCGGCATCACCACCGTCGCGGCACAGCTTGCGGACGCTGCGGTGGGCCAGCAGCTGGGGCTGCCGGCCCCGGATGGGGCGTGATCGCATCGGCCTCATCCCCTGGCGGCTGTGTCGACCCAGACGGTCGTGGTGAAGCTCCCCCGCTCGTTGGGCCCGAGCACCACCGTGGTGAACACCACCCCCACCACCCGATCACCCCGGGCGTCTGTGGAGACGATCAGCCCCTGCTCGCTTCGACACTCACCCACCGGACACGCCCCCCGTGCCCGCTCGCTCGCCGCGGCGTCCGCCAGTGCAACCTGGACCACCCGTCCGTGCGCGCGCTGGTGGGATTCGACGACCCCCACATCGGCGTGGATCTGCTCGTGCATCGCAGAGGGTGACCGGTCGGTCTCCGTCGCGGCGGCGTGGACGACCGCACGGAGCTGCCTGTCGAGCACCTCCACGTCCATCGGCTCGACCCCCGGCTGTGTCTGCACCGCACGCAGCTCCACCATCATCGACAGCGGCACCAGCAGCGCCATCGCGACGATCGCCCCCGCGACCAACACCACCTGCGCCCGTTGGGTCAGACCATCCACACCCACACCTCCACCCGGCACCCCGGCAGCAGCAGCACATCATGGCCCGTCGGCCCCACGGGCACCGCCGGGCCGATGCGCACCCCACCGATCTGCACCTGTGTGCGCAGCCCCGGTCGCTCTGCGGCCGCCAGCGCGGTCGCGATCTCCGCCTCGGCGTCGGTGTCCGCCCCCTCGCACACCGCCTCCACCGCCGCACGATGCGGGGGCTCCCCCAGCGTCATGGCCACCGTAGCCGCCGTCAGATCCAGCCCGGTCGCGCCTGGTGGCGGCACCGCGGAGATCCCGACCATCGCGCCGATGACCGCGAGGATCAGCATGGCTGCGATCGCCGCCTCGACGACCGCCATCGCCAGCTGTCCGCGGTGGTCCCCCCTCGTCATGGCTCCACCGTGCGCAGCTGGATGACCCCCCCGCGGGCATCAGCGCTCAGCGTGTAGATGCCCCCGGTCTCGACGGTGAAGCGATGGACCCCCTCCAGCCCCGTGGGATCTGCCAGCACGCTGCGCCCATCGAGCCGGATGGCGGTGATCGGCCCGGTCCCCGCGGGGGTGATGCCGACCCAGTGTGTGCCCGCCCGCAGCCGCACCCGGTGGGGCTGCTCCTCGATGCGGAGGCGTCGGATGCTCGCGTCGACGCAGGCGCCATCTGGGGCCATCACGCAGGGCTGCGCCAGTGTGGCGACGGCGGCGGGCCCGGTCATCGTGGTCTGCTGATCGATGACGCCGGTGGAGACCCCCACCCCTGCGATGATCACCGCCGTGAGCACGCTCACCCCCACGAGCAGCCCCAGTAGGGTGGCCTGTGCGCGGTCAGCTCGCACGTGCGTCCCCCAGGAGGATCCGACACTCCGTGCTCGTCCGGGTGACCGCGACCGCGACGGGCCCACCGGTGACGTCCCCCTCGACCACACACCCCCTCGGCAGGGCGAGGGGTCGCCGCAGCGCCAGCGCTGCCGTCGGATGATGCATCCGGAGCCCCCCTCCCTGCGCCTCGATGCGGTACCCATCTCCGGCGACCGTCGCGGGCAGCTCGACGGTGATCCGCCGGCTGCCCACCGTCGACGGCGCCGCCCACCCCGTGCGCTCGATCACCTCGGCGAGGCCGTCGAGCGCCACGGCCGCGGTGGGCTCCCCCAGGGCCTCGGTGTGCGCCGGGATGACCGTGCTCAGCATGACCGTGGTCACGACCGCGATCAGCGCCAGCCCGATCGCCAGCTCGAGCGCCTTGCCGATCACGGGTGAGAGGCCCCGGTCACGCATCAGATGACCTCCAGCTCGACCGTCTGTGAGACGAACTCGAGGGCCACCGGCTCATCGAACGTCGCGGTGATCACCGCCGGCGCTCGCACCCGCCGTTCGGCCTGCACCGTCGCACCGACGCCCTCGAGGATGGGGGTCCACGCCGAGGGGTGATGCGTCTCAAGGCGGAGCTGGTACCGCGCCGGAGGCAGCCGTCGATGCACCGTCGCCGAGCGTGGGAGCAGCCCCACACGGACCGCCCGTCCGTCGGCAGCGATCGTGTCGACATCACGCAGTCGCACCGATGGCACCCCCACGTACACCCGATCACCCGCCCGTCGGATGCGCTGGCCCCTCACGGCGACCGCCTCCCCATCGACGCTGGTGATCTGCGTGCCGAACTCACTCGAGAGCCGGTGCTCTCCCGTGTGGTACCGCAGTGCACCCACCTCCTGCTCGATGCTGAGACCCCCACCGACGATCTCGAGCCGTAGGGGGTGGGTCTCGAGCGTGCCCGCCCGCATCACCACCGTCCGCATCGCGGGGTCGTCGGTGGGCGCTGTGACCGCCGCGATGGTCGCACCCACGGTGGATAGCTCCGCCTGGGCGATCCCACCGGTCACCGACGCACCCAGCAGCCCCGTCAGGCCCCCGACCGCGATGACGGTCAGCAGCAACAGCACCGCCACACCGATGATCCCCTGCTGCCCACGGTCGGCGCCCATCACAGCATCCCCACCACCGCTCCAGCGACGAGGGTGATCGCCGCGAGCACACCCGCATGCAGCAGCCCCGCATACCGGTCACGGCTGGCCATGCCGGCGAACCACCCCGCAGCGATGGCGGTCGCCGCGGTCGTCAGCAGCACCCGATAGCCCGCCCCCTCCAGTGTGCGACCGCCCACCGAGGTGAGCGTCGCCAGCTCCTCGAACAGCTGTGTCGTCGCGGTCACGGCGATCCCGAGCACCAGCAGCGCGGTCGTCCACCCGACCGCCGCGTACACCTGCATCTCCGCCCGCAGCGCCTGCTTCTCGCGGTACAGCTCGCCCACCTCCGCCTGGAGGCGCTCGAAGATCCGGTGCGGCTCCGCCCCGGCGGCGAGCGCGGTCGCGATGACCCCCATCGTGCGCGCCGCCAGGGGGGTCCCCACCCGCTCGCTGAACCGTCGCAGGGCCACCTCCTGGGTCGACCCACGGTGGTCCGGATGCCCATCTCGGAGCCGCAGGTCGACCGCCAGGCGTGCCGCATCTGGCCGCAGCGGACCCAGGTCGGACTCCCTCGTGATGCGGTCGAGCGCATCTGCGAACGGGACCCCCAGATCGAGGTAGCCCGCGACCGCGTGGACGAGGTCGCGGAGGTGGTCGTCCTTCGCATCATCCTCCCGCGCCCGCCGCCAGCCCACGACCCCCACGGGCACCGCCCAAGCGGTGAACCCCAGCAGCAGACACAGGCCGGCCCGTCCGTCGAGGATGAGCGCCCCCGTCGCGACGAGCACCCCCGGCCCACCGGCGACGACGCTCATCGCCGCTGGGTTCACCCCCGCCGCCGCGAGCGTCTGCATCGCCCCGCTGGGTCGGTCGATCTGCGTGACGTGCTCCTGGGGCCGCAGCGTCGCGACCATCCCCCCAGCGACCGCGCCGACGGTGAGGACGAACCCCGCAGCGAGCCACATGATGAGCATCCCCATGGGTCTGGGACCGAGTGGGGTCATGACCGCCCGAGCGGTCACCGGGAGGATCGGTCCGAGCATGGTGAGGATGACCACCACGAGCGCCGGCAGCACGAGCAGCACCATCACCAGCTCCGCGATCAGCTCGAGCATCCCCATCGTCTGCCGACGGAGCGCCGCCTGCTGGTGCCGCAGGAGCCGCGTCTCCAGGGCCAGGAACCCGCGGAGCGCCTCGGGCCCCTGGGCGAGATGTGCCCGCAGGTTCACCAGGAACGGCGAGAGCGACTCCTGGGCGGCGGTCACCCGCGCCACCGTGGTGATCCCCTCCTCGAGTCGGCCACTGAGGGTCGCCACGGTGAGCACCCGTCGGAACTCCGCGGCGGTGCCACCGTGGGCCTCCACCGCCGCCGCGCGCTCGAACAGCCCGCGCGGGTCCTCCCCACCGGATGCCAGCACACGCAGGTGTCCGACCGCCCCCGGGAGGGTGCGGACGACCTCGCGCCGGTGGATGTCGGCCTCGACCCGGGGGCGCATCAGCCCCACCAGCAGGACCGTGCCGGCGAAACCCGTGCTGAGCCCGAGGGTGACCAGCACGGTCTGCCACGCCATGGGTATCCAGCCCAGGGGCATCGCCACCAGCACCCCCACCGGCGGGAGCACCGCAGCAGCGATGCTCAGCACGTAGATCCGACCGATGTACACCGCCGCGGGCAGTCCCCGCGGGACGCTGCGGTAGACCCGCCGGAGTGAGCGGTGCCACCGCGATCGGGCGAACGCGTCGATCGATGCGGGCATCAGCCGGTCGATCTCCCGGAGGAGCGGCACGCCCGCGCTCATCGTCCGAGCTCCGCGATCTGCGCTCGTGCGGCGGCTGGATCGACCCGGTGTGTGTTGATCAGCTCGGTGAGGGTGGACATCTCTGCGACCCCCGCATCGGTGAGTGCCACGACCGTCTCGATCTTCGCGCGGAACTCCGCCTCCACCGCCGCTGGGGGCCGGTCGATCCGATGGGCGATGGCATCGATGATACCCATCCCCCGGGACGCGCGGCTGCCGGGGGTCGCATCGGAGCCACCGAGCGACGGGTGGTCGAACGCCATCCGGGGCGCCCCATCTGCACCGCGCCAGAACAGCTCGTTCGTGTACAGCACGCTGTCATCCTTCCGGATGACCCCCGTGCGGGCCTCCTCCGGAAGCGCCTGATGGGCACCCCGTCCGAGCAGCTCCACCGCGGACCCCACGTACCGGTGTGTGCCGACCCGCTTCGGGAACACCACGAGGTCGATCTCCCCCATGAGGTAGGCGGGGACCCCCTGCTCGATCACCCGGTTGACGAGTGCGTCGATGTCGTCCGCATGCGTGGTCCCGACCACCCCATGCCCGGTGTTGAGCACCTCCGCGAAGGTGCGGAACGACGCCGGGGTGTTCACCTCCGCGATCACCTCGACGTCGGGGTTGAGATAGTTCGCCTCGGTCATGAGCTCCGCCATGGTCACCCGTTTCGCGCGGCTCTCGTGCTCACGGGTGGTCAGGGCGATCCCCGTCTCATGCGGGAGGTACACCTCCCGTGAGCCCTCGTCGATCGTGATCGGGCGCTGATCGGCGGGGATGAACGGCATGTGTGCGTTCAGCAGGGTCGTCTTGCCCACCCCGGTCGGCCCACTGAAGAGGATGACACACCGGTGCTCGAGCAGCAGCCACAGCAACGCCACCAGCGCCGGCGGCATCGCCCCCCGGTCGATCAGCGTCATCGGGGTCATCGGTGCTGCGGGCTGCTTCCGGATCGACACGTGAGGTCCCCCCGCGGAGATCGTCGACAGCCCAACCGCACACCGGATCGTCTCCTGCTCGCTGCGATCTGCCAGGCTGATGTTGACCTTCGCCGAGGGCGCCGATGCGTTCAGCTCGACGCCATCGGCGGCGGCGAGCTGGCGGACGAGGTTGCTGAAGCGTGCCTCATCCTCGAACCGCAGGTTCGTCGGCACCCGTGCATCGGTGAGGCCCATCTCCGCCCGGGGGACCACCTTGATCTCCTCGCGAACACGGTTCGCCTCGATGTCCTCCAGATGGGGGTCGCGCAGCGGGATCGTCAGCGGCCCCTCGCCCACGTAGTCCCGCAGCATGTGGTAGCGACAGCGTGCGAGCTGCGACCACCGGTGCGGTCCCACCGGGGCGGCATCTGCCCCGTCCCCCCGCCCCGTGTGGGGTGCAGACGCCCCGCTGGCCCCATCCACCTCGCGCGCCAGGATCGTCTCGACATGGTCGGCGATGCGGCGCATGCGCTCCGTGGGTGGGACATCGACCTCCATCTCCCACAGCTCACGCTTGCATCGGCGGATCACCGCCCGATCTGCGGCTGAGAGCGGGGGTTCCTGCACGATGTAGCGTGCACGGAAGGGCCCCGAGGCCGGGCTCTCGTCCGCACAGATGCGGACCTGGACGGGCATCCCCGCGAAGGGGACCGCGTAGGATGCGACCTCCGTTGCGGTCAGTCGGTCGACGCCGGGGGCGTCGGGGTCGGTGGTCGCGACCGCAGCTCCAGCCGAGTCGTGCTGGAGCCACACCTGCTGCCGCTCGGGCTCGCAGTCGACGACCGTCACCGCGGTGTCGATCGCCAGCTCGGTCAGCGTCTCCCAGCACCACCATCGCTGATGCAGCAGGTCGACGATCCGTCGACACGTCGGCCGGTCGGTCTCCGACGCAGCGGTGACCGCCGCCCGCACCCGTGGAGGCGGTCCCGTCTCCCAGCGCCTGCGGACCCCCGCGCGGGTCAGCGGTGGCTCATCCGGCGCGCGCACCGTCCCGCGGTCGACCGCCGCACAGCCGGAGATGATGGTCGCATCCACGACGGGTCGGCGCACACTGTAGACCCCCCGCCCGGCATCCCCGTCGACGATGGTGACGACGGCCCGGCCCACCGGGTACTGCGCGCGGACGGCCGGACGGAACCACGCCGCATCATCCCCGGGCCGCACCACCGGTGGGAACGGGGACCGCGGCGCTGTGGGTCGCTGCATCGCTCGCCCCTCGGTGCCCTCCGGCACTTGAAATCCAGCCCCCGGTTCGCACCGCTGCGAGCGCTGGGGCTCGCCTCAGCCTGTCGGGGTCGACTCGACCGCTGCGGTGACGACCCGCCGTGCGCGGTCGTAGGCCGGATCCCGCTCGACGATCGGGTCCGGATACGCGGGCGCGAGGCTGCGCCTGCGGTCCCCCGCCAGTGTGGGCCACGCGATGATGTCCGCGGCATCGACATCCGCAAGCTCCGGGACCCACCGTCGGATGAACGCACCCGTGGCGTCGTACTTCCGTGCCTGTGAGACGGGATCGAAGATCCGACAGCGCACGGTGTCGGTGCCCGTCGAGCCGACCCACTGCCAGTTGCCCGCATTGCTCGCGAGGTCATGGTCGAACAGCAGGTCAGCGAAGTGTGCCGCGCCCACCCGCCAGTCGACAAGCAGGTGCTTGCAGAGGAAGGATGCGGCCACCTGTCGTGGGCGATTGTGGATGTACCCCCGCGCGGTGAGCTGTCGCATGCCCGCATCCACCAGCGGGTAGCCCGTCATCCCTGCTGTCCACGCGGCCACGCCCGCCGGGTCCTCCCGCCAGTCGATCGGCGCCTGGTCGCTCCGGTAGTCCCTGCTCGCCAGCTCCGGGTGGTGGAACAGCAGGTGCTGGTAGAACTCGCGCCAGCACAGCTCATCTCGGAACTTGCGGGCCCCGCGATCATCCGATGGCGTCGCGGCGGCGTACACCGTCCGCGGACCGACCATCCCCCGTGCGAGGTACGGTGACAGCTCCGAGACCGGTCCGGGCTCTGCCCCCACCGCCCCTGCGAGGTCATCCCGGCGGTCTGCGTAGGCGGATAGCGCGGCGGTGACGAACCCCTCCAGGTGCGCCTGCGCGGCCGATTCCCCCGCAGGCGGGAGCCCGATCGCGACCGTGGGCGGCTCCGCTGTCGTCCCCACATCGACGCCTGCGAACCGCTCCCGTGGGGGTGCGGGGACCGGATCGGGGACGGTCTCCGCCTGCCAGGCACGCCGGAAGGCACTGTAGCTGGGGTACCGTGGTGCGAGCTCCGCAGGGTCGATGAGCACATGATCGACGTGCACCTCACATGGGACGCCACGGGCTGCACACACCGCGGCGACGGCCTCCGTGCGTCTGCGGCCCACCGGGGTGTCGACCCGGTTGCAGTGGACCGCCGTGATCCCATGCTCGTCGATGAGGTCGTCGATCACCGCATCGGGCTCACCGCTCGCGCAGATGACGCCCACCTCGTCCTCTCGGTACGCGTCGACGAGTGCGCCGACGCCCCGGTGATGCAGGGCGCTCGCGCGTCTGCCCCGCTCCGCATCACGCTGAGCATCCCGGATCAGCACCGGCTGCACCGGCGCGGCCGCGGCGGCCGCAGCGGCCAGCCCCACGTTATCGGTGCGGCGGAGGTCATCGCGATGCCAGAACAGCTGCATACATCCCCGGGGTGGCTCGGACATAAGAGCCTGGCCGAGCAGCTATATCCGTCGCCTCGATAGCGGCGGTGATGCGGTATGCCGAGCTCGTCGATACGTACACCAGTCTGGAGTCGACGAGTGGGACACTCGAGCAGACGGAGCTGCTCGTCGAGCTGCTCCTCGAGCTCGAGCCGGACCAGTTCGAACCCGTCGTCCGCCTGCTGCGTGGGCGGGTCTTCGCGCCGTGGGAGGATGCGGACATCGGGGTCTCCTCCCGCGGGCTCACCACCGCGCTCGCGCAGGCCAGCGGCGGCTCTGCAGCGCAGATCGAGGCGCTGTGGCGCGACACCGGTGACCTGGGGCTGACCGCCGAGGCGGTGATGGCCGACGCCACGCAGCGGACGCTCATGTCGCGACCGGTGACGGTCGGGCGCGTCTACGATGGGCTGCGGGATCTGGCCACGATCGATGGGGCGGGGAGTCGCCGTCGTCGGCTCCAGACCGTCGCAGGGCTGCTGTCGGATGCGACGCCACTGGAGGCCCGCTATCTCGCACGCACGGTGGTGGGGCATCTCCGACTGGGTGTCGGTGACGGCCTCCTGCGGGATGCGATCGTCGCCGCATTCGGGTCAGATGCGCCTGCGGCAGCGGCGCACGTCGAGCGGGCCTTCCACCTGACCAGCGACCTTGCGCATGTGGCATCGGTCGCGGCCACCGAGGGGATCGCGGGGTGTGCGGCGATCGAGCTCGAGCCGTTCCGACCCGTCCGGGCGATGCTCGCGACGAAGGCCGCGGGCATCAGCGATGGCATGACGGCGGTGGCGCCCAGCTACGATGCGGTCCGTCTGGAGCGCAAGTACGATGGCATCCGCATCCAGCTGCACCACGTCGATGGTGAGAGCCGGCTGTTCACCCGCCGGCTGGCGGAGATCACCAGGCAGTTCCCCGAGGTGCTGGCGGCGGCCCAGGGGGCCCTCAGCGCGGAGGGGGCGATCGTCGACGGCGAGCTGGTGGGCGTCGACCCCGCCAGCGGCCGGCCGGTCCCCTTCCAGCAGCTCAGCAGGCGGATCAAGCGGAAGCACGACATCCGGGCCATCGCCGCGGAGGTGCCGGTCCGGCTGTTCCTGTTCGACCTGCTGTGGTGCGACGGCGTGAGTCTGCTCGACCGCCCGCTGGCATCGCGCATCGCCCGTCTCGAGGCTGTCTGCACACCCACCCCCGGGGCGATCGAACTCGCGACGGCCATCGATGGTCCCTCGCCGGAGGCGGCGCAGGCGTTCTACGACGCGGCCGTCGCGGCGGGACACGAGGGGGTCATGCTCAAGAACCGCGAGGCGTCGTACCAGCCGGGCACGCGGGTGGGTGTCATGATGAAGCACAAGCCACTGATGGAGCCGCTCGACCTGATCATCACCCGCGCGCAGTGGAGTGAGGGCCGCCGCAGCGCGTACCTGGGGCGACTCTTCCTGGGCTGTTACGACCCCGACCGTGATGCGGTCTGTGAGGTGGGGCGGCTCTCGACGGGGTACACGGATGCGGAGCTGGAGACGCTGACCGATCGCCTGCTCGAGCGCAAGCAGGCGGTCGAGGGAAGGCAGGTCCGGCTGGACCAGGACCTGCTCATCGAGGTGGGCTTCGAGGAGATCCAGCGCTCGGACACGTACGGCTCGGGGTATGCGCTGCGCTTCCCCCGGTACCGCAGGATGCGCCCCGACCTGGGCCCGTCCGATGCGGCGACGCTCGCGGAGGTGGCCGCCGCGTACGACGCACAGGGGGCCTCCTGATGGCGGCGATCACCGTCCGCGAGACCGACGGGATCGAGATCACGACCGCATCGGGGCTGCGCGTCGTCGCCGATGGGCGCCGACCCGACGGCGACATCAACGTGCTGAGTCACGCCCACGGTGATCACCTGTACACCGACCCCGCCCCCTCTGAGATGGTGATGTCCCCACTGACGGCACGGCTGGCAGCGGTCCGTCGCGAGACGACGCCAGCGGTGGCGGCGGACCCGCGCATCGAGAGCTTCGCGGCGGGTCACATCCCGGGGTCGACCGCCGTGCGCCTCACCGACCCCGACAGCGGGCTGCGGGTGCTGTACACGGGGGACTGCTCACTGCGCGACCGGCTGTTCCTCGACGGGTTCGAGCCCGTCGATGCGGACATCCTCATCACCGAGGCCACCTACGGAGACCCCCGCTTCGTCTTCGACCCCCAGCCCGCGTTGGAGGCGGCGATCTGCGACTTCATCGCCGACACGACGGACCGGCCCATCATCTGCATGGGGTACACCCTCGGACGCGCCCAGGAGCTGTGTCACCTCGCACACCGTGCGGGCGCCCCACGGGTGTACACCTCCCCGGCGATCGCGCGCTTGAACCGCGTCATCGATGATGCGGTCGACGCGGAGCTCACGACAGCCGCCTACGACCGTGAGGTCGACCCCGGACCGGGGGAGGTGGTGGTGCTGCCCGCGCAGACGAACCGGCTCGCGTTCGTCGATCAGCTGTGTGCGCGCACGGGGGCGGTGCGGGTGGGCTTCAGCGGGTGGGCCGTCGAGGATGGCTTCCGGTACCGCGGTGGCTACGATGTGACGTTCGTGCTGTCTGATCACTGTGACTTCCGGGAGCTGGAGGTGCTGGTGCAGCAGGTCGACCCCGACCGGGTGTACGTGACACATGGGGCGCGCAGCCGCTTCGCCGCACACGTCCAGCGCACGCTCGGGATCCCCGCTCAGGCACTCGCCCGTGACCAGTTCACCCTCGAGGACTTCTGATGGGGAACCGAAACCGATTAAGGCCGACTCGGCCACTGTCCGGTGAGCCGAGGTAGCCTAGCCTGGCCAAGGCGGCAGATTCGAAATCTGCTGTCCTCACGGACTCGTGAGTTCAAATCTCACCCTCGGCGTCCCCTCAGTTTCACTTTCACCCAGCTAGGATGGGGTACATATGCTGATGTGTTCGAATGAAGATATGGCTCAATCATCAGTCGATGACTCCACCACCCGGCGGCTCAGCCGCATCGAGGTGACCGACATCGCGACCGAGCGCGTCGCCGAGTTCGCCGCGACCCGTGCAGACGACGCCGAGATCCGCTTCGAGCGCCGCGGTGGCTGGACGTACCTCGTCAGCGACGAGTAGGTCCCTCACTCCTCCAGCGGCCGCGAGCGCCCCATGAGATAGCCGTCTGCGTCGCTGTCCCGTGGGTTCGCATCCCGGACCCACACCCCCCGGTCCCCCTCAACGGCGAGCTGGGCCGCCCACCGGTCCGCCGCGGCGCGATCTGGGAACACCGCATGCGCCCCCTGCGCGTGGACGTACTGTCCGACGGCACCGTTGGTGCGGCGGGCGGATGGCTTGATCGAGACCTGGTATCCTGCCATCCGATCAGTCGTCCGCGGGGGCCGGCGGGTTCCGTGCCCAGAGGCGGTCGAGTCCCTCCACCATCGCCGCGACGGAGCACCGGGTGATGTCCGAATCCGACTGTGCGACCGTGACCGTGGTGTCCCCCCGTGACATCTCCACCTCCACCGTGACGACCGCATCCGTCCCGCCGGTGATCGCATCCACATGGTACGAGTCCAGCTGTGCGGCCGCATCCTGTCCGAGCGCCGCGCGGACCGCGTTGATCGCCGCATCCACCGGACCACTGCCCGTCCCAGACGCGAGGCGCTCCTCCTCACCCACCCGGAGTCGCACCGCTGCGGTGGGTGTGCTCCCGCCGGAGGCGGCGGTCAGGTCGATCAGCTCCACATACCGGTCCCGTTCGCGTCCCAGGACCTCCTCTGCGATCGTCAGCAGGTCCGCATCACTCACGCGCTTCCCGCGATCACCGAGCGCCTTGACCCGCTCGACGATCGCATCGAGGGCGGTCGGCCCCACGGTCATGCCGTGCTCCAGCAGTGCCGCCCGCACCCCCGCCCGTCCCGCGTGCTTGCCGAGGACGAGTCGACGCTCCCGCCCCACGAGCTCCGGAGGGTACGGCTCATACATCTGCTCGTCCTTGAGCGTGCCATCGGTGTGGATGCCGCTCTCGTGAGTGAACGCGTTCTCACCGATGACCGCCTTGTTCGGTGCGAGCGCGATGCCCGTCGATGTGGAGACGACCTGCGCCAGGTGGTAGACCGCCGTGAGGTCGATCGTCTCGATGTCATAGCAGTGCGCGAGCACGATCGCGACCTCCTCGAGGGCCACGTTCCCTGCCCGCTCCCCGATGCCGTTGACGGTCCCGTGGACCACATCAGCACCCGCGGCGATGCTCACGAGTGCGTTCATCACCCCCAGTCCGAGGTCATCGTGGGTGTGCGTGGAGACGGGACCCAGCTCCGCGAGCGCTGAGACGTACCGGTGTGTCTGCTCGGGCGAGGCATGCCCGACCGTGTCCGCGAAGCAGCCGCGGTCTGCGCCGGCTGCCAGCGCATCCTCCATGAGTGCACGCAGGTACCCCAGCTCCGCGCGAGAGCCGTCCTCACCGATCACCTCGGTCCACAGCCCATGGTCCTTCGCGTACGCGACCAGGGATGCAGTCGTCTCACGGACCTCCGCACGCGTGGTCCCGACCTTCTGCTCGATGTGTCGGTCGCTCGCGGGGACGACGATCGTCACGCCATCGACATCGCACTCCAGCGCCAGGTCGATGTCCCCCTGGACACCACGTGCGAAGCTCGTGACACGGGCATCGAGACCCAGGCCCGTCACCCGCTTGATCGTCTCCCGTTCACCGGCACCGGTCACCGCGCTGCCCGCCTCGATGAAGTCCACACCCGCCTGGTCGAGCGCGAGTGCGATCTCCGCCTTCTCGTCCGGCGACAACGAGACACCTGGCGCCTGCTCTCCGTCACGGAGGGTGGTGTCCAGGAACTGTACTGTCGGTTCAGAATCCACGAGGGATGCGAGAGAGATGGTGGGGCTACCCCCCAATAAATCGACCACGAGTCATGTGCTCAGGTGTCGCATGCCACGGCGTGGATATAAATCCCACCAGTCCGCCACGGCGTCCCACCCAGCTTTTGACCCTTGGCGCGTGCGACCTCGCATGGAGAAGACACCCCGTGGAACGAGCGTCGGGGTGGATGACCCCTACGGCGTCGCGGGCGTCTGCGACCATCTCACGGGGGATGGCCGGTGCAGGTACGCCCTCGACCGCGCCGAGCGGGACACCGCCTTCGTCGCAGCCCGACGGCGCGATGGGTACCGCTGTGTCGCCGCCGAGCCGGAGGTGCCCTTCCGCGAGTGTGCCAAGTACCGATCGACGACTTCGGGCCGCGAGTGCATCCGGTGTGGGCTCGAGGAGGTGCGCATCGCGGGTGACGCGGGCGCACGACCGCTGCTCGAGGAGCATCATCTGTCGTATCACGATGCGCACGCGGAGACCGGTCACGAGATCACGGTGAGCCTGTGCCGCTGGTGCCACGCGAAGATCCACACCTCCTTCGCCCGCATCGACGACGATGCGAGACCCGCGGTCGCGGCGATCGCCGCCCGTGAGGAGCGCCGCACCCGCGAGCAGGCTGAGCTCGCGTTCACGCCTGCGAGCGAGCGTGAGGACCTCTGAGGACCGGGCGCTTTTTTGCCGGCTGTGGAGTAGCTGTCGTATCCATGACTGCCATCGCGGTGATCGACAACGGGGGGCAGTTCACACATCTCGAGCAGCGTGCGCTTCGGGACCTGGGGGTGGGGGTGAGTCTCCTGGACAACGCGACCGCACCGGAGGCCATCGAGGCTGATGGGGTGGTCCTCTCCGGTGGGCCCGACATCACCGCGATCGGCCGCTCCGCCACGTACCTCGAGCTCGGGGTGCCGGTGCTGGGCATCTGCCTGGGGATGCAGATCATGGCGGAGGTCCACGGGGGGACCGTGGGCGCGGGGGAGTACGGTGGCTACGCGGATGTGACC
This sequence comes from Haloquadratum sp., assembly GCA_031580685.1. Taxonomy (GTDB): domain Archaea; phylum Halobacteriota; class Halobacteria; order Halobacteriales; family Haloferacaceae; genus Haloquadratum. The sequence goes on from JAVLBV010000001.1 coordinate 14,328, forward strand.
GTCGAGATCACCGACCCCGACGATCCCATCGTGGGTCCGTTGGCACCGCAGACGCAGGTGTGGGCCTCGCATGCGGATGAGGTCACGGCGGTGCCCGAGGGGTTCCATGTGACGGCGACCTCGGCGGTGTGTGCGATCGAGGCGATGAGCGACCCCCTCCGCCACCAGTACGGTGTGCAGTGGCACCCCGAGGTGGCGCACACCGCGGAGGGTGAGGCCGTCTTCGAGCATTTCATCGAGGTGTGCGATGCTGCGTAGGGTGGCCACCCCCCACCGATGAGCACCACCCAGAGCGACCTCGCCAGCCTCTCACGCTACATCTTCCGTGCGCCCCGCTGGTACATCTCGCTGGGCTTCGCCGTGGGGATCGCGGCGCTGACCGGCATCGCTGGCTTCGACTCGGGGGGCTACAGTGTGGGATGGCAGGGCCTGTTCGTCATCGGACGTGACGCGTGGGAGGGCGTCTTCTTCATCGGCCTGCCGACGGTGCTCGCGGCGGTGTTGACGACCTCCGTCGATCGGCGCTTGGGCGGGCTGCTGACCACCAACCGGTCGTTCCTGCTCGCGCTGGTCGCCGAGCTCATCGTGGTCGCACTCGTCGTCACCGCCGGCGGCATCGCTGCGGTGAGCTCCCTCGGTCAGCGCTTCATCTTCGATGCGCTGATCTTCGGGCTGGCATCGATCTTCGCCCTGCGTCTGCTCGTGGTGATGGCGGTCTCGCGGTCATCGCTGGCGGTCGCTGCCATCCCCGCGGCGATCCAGCCCGCACTCGCCGCACTGCTGCTGTTCGTCTACTCGGGCACCCTCCGGTACCTCGAGGTGGGTGGGCCGCTCACGAACGCCTACGTGATCCCCCTGTTCGCCCGTCCGACCGCAGGCCCCCCGGCGCTGTCCGCACTCACCGGCGACCACTTCCTGCTGCTCGCGATCACCTCGGTGCTGTACGGCCTCGGCGTCTACGCGTTCATCATGATCGTGGACCGTCCTTGGCGACGCAGCATGGGTGTCTCCTCGCTGGACTTCCTCCGGGGGTTCATCGGCCACATCGCCGAGGGATCGAACGAGCTCGAGGAGTTCTTCGAGGCCATCGGGGAGGAGGCGATCGTGCCGGTGAGCGTGCTGTCGGTCCGGACCGAGGAAGGGGAGAAGGCCCGCATGGTGCTGCCGATGATCCACCCTGGGCCCATGGGGGAGATCGGTGGGGGCAACCTGCCCGAACGGGTCGCCGCGACTGCGGAGGGGATGGCCTTCGCCCCGCATGCGACGGCGGGGCACGATTTCAACCTCGTCACACAGGGTGAGGTGGAGGCGATCCTCGCGGCCGTCGACCGGGTGATGCAGCGGCTCACCTACACGACCGAGGCCACCCCCAGCGTGCGCATCGACAGTGGTGAGGTGTCGATGCTCGGGCAGGCCCTCGGTGATGATGCGCTGTTCGTGAGCACGTTCGCACCCGCCTTCGCCGATGACATCGACTTCGGGGTGGGCCTGTCCGCGGCGGCGGAGGCACGACGGGCCGGGCTGGACACCGTGCTCCTGGTGGATGCGCACAACAGCAACCATGGCGTCAGCGACCATCCCATCGAGCACGTGACACCGGGGTCACCGCGGGGCTTCGATCTGATCAGTGCGGCGGGGCTGCTGGGCGACCGGCTCTCGACGAGCTCACGTGGCCGCCTCTCTGTGGGGGTGGGCTGGGACCGCACCCCCTGGACCCCGACGGAGGGGATCGGTCCGCTGGGGATCCGCACCATGGTGACGGCGGTCGCCGGGCAGCGCACCGGGTACACGCTGATCGATGGGAACAACATGGACCCTGGCCTGCGCGACCAGCTCCGCGAGACCCTCCTGGAGACGACCGAGCTCGATGAGTGTGAGATCGCCACCACCGACACCCACGTGGTCAACACGGTTGCCGCGAACAATCAGGTCGGTGCGGCGATCGACCACGACCGGCTCGCGGCGGTCATCGCGGGGACGGTCGAGGCGGCACAGGCCGACCTCGAACCGGTCCGTGTCGGCGTGGGCCTCGAGCAGGCCACGGTCACGGTCTTCGGCAATGACCGGACGGAGACGCTCGCCTCGCATGCGAACGCGATGATCACGATGGGCGGTGCCCTCGCGGTGTCGGTCATCATCGCAGCGACCGCGGTGAGCATGCTGATCTTCCTGTTCGCCTGAGCCTAGCGGACACCGTCGAGCGTATCCACCGCCGCCTCGACCGCCACGTCCGCGGCCGCCTGGATCTCGTCGGCGTCTGCGGCGGGCACGTCGATGTACACATCGACCGTGAGCGTGCCCGCTGCCGCCGAGACGGAGACGTCCAGGTCGGCGATCGCCGCGGTGCCGAACCGGTCGGTGATCGCATCGATCGCCGCGGCTGCGGCGGTGTCCACATCTGGGGTGGCCGTGGGCACCTCAGCTGCCGCCGACACTCGGGCCGCCGCCGAGTCCACCCAGCAGCTGCTGGAGGTCCTCCTGGAGGCTCTCGAACTGGTCGCGGATCCGCTCCTCCTGGCGCTCCAGCTGGTCGACGCGGATCTGGAGGCTCTCGACCTTCTCGCCGAGGTCCTCCTCGGCCGTCCCGTAGTCGGTCTCGACGAGCAGGCTCCCCACGCTGCGGTACATGTCCGTCTCCGGGTCGATCTCCTCCAACGCTGCCAGCGCGGTCTTCGACTCTGTCAGGGCCCGCTCGGACTGCTCCTTCTGTGTCGCGAGCTGCCTGGCCGTCGTCTGCAGCGACTGCAGCTTCTCCAGCTTCTCCTCCGCGTCTGGCGGCAGTGACCCTTGCATACGCCATGACTGGTGAGCCACCGGCAAAAAGGCCCGTATTCGCCGGTTACCCCGACACCGCTGCGGCCGTCGCGAGCAAGCGGCACCACGAGTTCATCGCCGCACGAAGCGCGGTCAGGTCCTCTGCGTCGATCTGAAGCGTGAGCGTGGCAGCGTCCCGATCGACCGTCGTCTCCGACCGGGGATCATCCACCGTGCCCACCTCCGGAGCGATCGCCGCCGCGACCGTCCGTGCCTCATCGGCCGACGCGCAGGTGCAGCGGAGCGCGAGCCGATGGGACATCCCCGGCTACTCGACGGAGATCTCTTTGATCGTCGGCGCGCGTTCCTTCAAGAGCACGCGGTGCCCGCAGTACGGGCAGCGGACCCCACCGAACTCCCCGAGCTCGACGTCGCGCTTGCAGCGTGAGCACTTGTAGCTCATGGCTCGTCGCCCTCCTCGACCTCCTCCTCCCCCATCGCCGCGCGGATCGACCGGCGGACCTGCAGCCCTCCGGGCGTCTCTGGCCGGTAGCTACCGCCGGTGAACACCTCGCCGGTGCGGTCGTTCCGCCAGATGCCGGTCCCGATCCGGGAGACGCTGTCGCCGTCGACCTCCGCCTCGCGCATCGCCGCCTCGATCTCGTTGACCCGCCGTCGGGCGACACGCCCGTATCGCGCACCGAAGCGCCCCGCACTCCCGATTTTCCCCCTGCGTTTCTCGCTCATATCGACCGGATAGTCCGAGGTCGCGTTTAAACCCACCGAGATCCGCGATCAGTCGAGCAGCGCGGCGATGCCCGTGTTGAGGTCCATCCGCACCCGCTCCCCGGAGCTGCGGTCACTCGCCGTCGTCACGATCCGGTTCTCCTGCACGCTGGTCCCATCTCCCAGGATGAACCGCAGGTTCCCGTTGTGATCGGGGCGGGTGACCTTCGCGCGCAGCCTGACCTGCGAGCCACCCCCGGACGCATCGATGGGCCCGGGGATGATCTTCTTGACGTGGGGGTGCTCGGCGATCAGCTGGATCACCGCACGCCCCCTGCGCCCCCCGATCAGCGTCGTGTGTCGCCCCCCCAGCTTCTCGCGTGGTGGACGGTCCACCACCGCCAGCTCCCCGTGATCCCCACCCTCGGTGACATACGCCACCGGGTCCGCCGCATCCACGCGGAACCACTCCGCGGCGACCTGTGCGCGTACCCGGCCGATGATGGACCGGTCACCGGTGGCATACACCGCCGGTGCACGTTTGCGGTGCAGCTCATCGATGATCCGCCCCGCGTAGTTGCGACGGTGGACGCTCGCGAGTGCCTCGGCCTCATCCGCGATGGTGCTGACCGTCGTCTCCCCGAGGACCACGTCCTCCCGGAGCATCGTGATCGTCGCCGCGGTTGGGCCGACATCCAGCACCACCGCATCCGTGTTGCTCGTGCCGCACCGCAGACAGTGGTCTCCCGGGCGCTCGAGGGGTCGCTCGCACCGTCGACACCGCATCATCCGCCGTCGTTCACCGGTGGGTACAGCTCCGGCTGCCCGATGAACTCGCGGGTCACGGCCGTCGCATAGCTGCCCGAGGGCAGGGCGAACCGGAGCGTGTAGCCCCCCGCGGGCTCCCCCACGCTGAGATCGAGATCGAGATGGACCGCCAGTGGGCGCAGCGTCCCGGTGGAGTCGTACGGGTCCGGGAGTGCGAAGTCCCCCGGCTCGACATCCGCCTCGGTGAGGACGGCCCGCTCCAGCTCACCCGGTCGGCCCCCGGTGAGTGTGGTCGCTGTGCCCACCAGCGGCCCCATCACGAATGCCCGCCGTGCACGGCAGTGTCGGTCGACCTGCTGGCGGTTGTCGGCCGTCACCGCGGTCCGTCTGCTGAGGTCCGGCTGGGCGAACCCCGCCGGTGCGTCCTCGTCGATGAAGCCGATGCGGTCGCCAACGAGCGGTCGTTCCAGTGAGAGCCCCGCCCTCATGCGTGCGGCGACGAGCCGGTTGAACAGCGCCGCCTGGAAGGCGTGCACGAACAGCCGCTGGAGGTTCCACGGCAGCACCTCCAGCACCTCGCGCCACCCCTCCGCAGACGCTGGCTGCAGCTCTGCGGCCCGATGCAGCAGCGCACGCTCGAAGCGCAGCCCCCGACCGAAGGCGTCGCTGAGCCCGCCCCACTCCGGATCATCCGCCGCGAACGCGTCTGCCACGGCGGCTCGGGCGGCGGCCGTCTCTGCGGGCTCGCTCGCGGCCGTCTCGGTGAGGTATCGCCGGACTGCATCCTGGAAGTGCCCCCGGACGATCGCGGCCCCCACGCGGTGGGTGATCGGCCGGTGACTCCCGAAGCGTTGGGGGCCGAAGAGGTTGGGGACGACGATCCCCGCGCCGGTCTCGCTCGCGAGCGAGTCGGCGACCACCGCCGCCTGCTCGGGCGCCTCCGCATCGCGGACGGCGACCTCGAAGCGGTTCCCCCACAGGTCCCCGAACTGCAGGCCCCGCCCCATGCGGCCGATGGGCTCGATCGTCGCCCCCTCCAGCGCGGGGAAGGTGGGGACCTCGGCGGAGCGGACGCTGAACAGCTGGGTCGTCACCGCCCGCGCATCCTTGGTGCCCGCCCACGCGATCCGGTCGGTGCTGATCGCGAGCCGTGCTGCGAGCGTGTGGGCGAACGCGTTGGTGTCCCACCCCTCCAACCGGACCCGGACCACCACGTGTGGGTACGCGCCGGGGTCCGCATCGAGCGGCTCTGGGCTGACCGCCTCGACCTCCCGGACCCGGAAATCCGCGAGTTCGGTGCGGATCTTCCCGCCGGTCCCCTCACGCGGGCTGCGTCGCCGGTCCAGCCCCAGCTGCGCAGCCACCGGCATCCCCGCGCTCACCACAGCGGCAGCTCCCCGGTGACCGCGTCGATGTCCGCGTCCGCCCCGGGTCCGATGGCGATGACCGTCACGGTCGACGGTGCGAGCTCGGTGTGGCCCGCATCGCGGATCACCCGGTGGGCCAGGCCCGCATCGGTCGCCGCCACCGCCAGCTCCGTGATCGCCGCCGCATCGGGCACCCGGAGCACCACCTTCTTCTGGCCCGCATCCAGCCACCGCCGCCGGAGCTCTGTGGGGCTCTTGAGCATCGCTCCCACCGCACCGTGGGCGACCTGTGCGGCCAGCTTGCCCGCGCTCATGCCGATGTCCGCACGGGCGACGATCGCCTGTTTCATACCCACTCCCCGGTCGGTGATGGCTTGAGTCTCGGGTTTGCCAGACAGCAGATTTACAGGCTCACCCGCTGGAGTCGAGGTGATGATACTCTCAGACGAGGATATCAAGGCCCGCCTCGCCGCGGGCGACCTCGTCGTCGACCCTCTCGATGATCCCGAGATGCAGATCCAGCCGGCGAGCATCGACCTTCGTCTGGGCGGGGAGTTCCTGGAGTTCCGCCGGACGAACATCCCCTGCATCCACCCCGATCGCGAGTCCGAGACCGACGAGTACGTGAGCACGACCACGGTGGCAGACGGTGGGCAGTTCATCCTCCACCCGGGGGACTTCGTGCTCGGGACGACCAAGGAGCGGGTGGCGATCCCCCCGGACCTGTTGGCGACCGTGGAGGGTCGCTCCTCGCTCGGCCGGCTCGCGATCGTGATCCATGCGACCGCCGGGATCGTCGACCCCGGCTATGAGGGCCAGATCACCCTCGAGCTGTCGAACCTGGGGACCGCACCCGTCGCGCTGCTGCCGGGGATGCGGGTCTCCCAACTCGTGTTCACCAAGCTGACCTCGCCAGCGGCCCGCCCGTACGGGGACGCCCGGGGGTCGAAGTACCAGGGCCAGCGGGGACCCCAGGCATCCCGCATCGGCGCAGACCCGGAGTTCGACCAGCCACGATGAGGTTCGTCGAGGAGATCGTCGTGGACCGGTTCCTCCCCACGGTCCGCTCGCTGCTCGCAGAGCAGCTCCGGGCCGATGGGATGACCCAAGAGGAGGTCGCGGAGACGCTCGGGATCAGCCAGAGCGCGGTCTCGAAGTACGCTGCGGGTGCGGTGACGCGCGAGGCGGCCATCGTCGCGGACCCACAGGTGCGCACCACCGTCTCGGAGGTCGCCGCGGGTCTGGGTGCGGGGGAGATGACCCCCACCGAGGCGCTGATCGAACTCGAGGTGCTGGTCCGACAGCTGGAGGACGATGGGGTCCTCGCAGCGCTGCACCAGCAGGCCGAGCCGGCGCTGCGCGACCTCGCGGGCTTCGGGCCGATCCATGCCCCCGACTCGCCCGCCCGCGAGCGTGCGGCGGTGCTCGCATCGCTGCGACGGGGGCTGCACCGCCTGACGGCGATCGAGCCGATCGCCGAGCAGATCCCGGCGGTGGGCATGAACCTGGTGGAGGCGACGACCGAGGCGACCGACCGCGGGGCGATCGCCGCCGTCCCCGGTCGGATCATCGCGGTCAAGGGCACCCCGGTGGTGCCTGCGGACCCCGAGTTCGGGGTGAGCGGTCACGTCGCGGCGGTCCTGCTCGCAGCGCGCGATGCGGGGGTGTCGGTGCGGGCGGCGGTCAACCTGGCGCCCGGTGAGCTGCTCAGCGCCGCCGGGCAGCTGGGGATCGAGACCGTGGAGTACGACCCGACCGGCGGCGCGCAGGCGGTGACCGACCGGGTCTCGGACGCACAGACGACACCCCTGATCGTGCATCACCCCGGTGCGTTCGGCATCGAGCCGATGCTGTACGTCCTGGGGGCGGATGCGCCCACCGTCGCGGGCCATGTGGACGACCTGCTCGGTGCGCGACCGCGTCAGACATAACCGGGTCGCACCCCCTGTCAGTGTATGGAGTCACCCATCGGAGGTCGTCGGCGATGCACATGATGGTCGAGGGGACCTGGCGGACCGATGCGTTCGTCGCGACGAACGACGCAGGGGAGTTCACCCGGTCGGTCACGCAGTTCCGTGAGGCGATCACCCCGGACGCAGACGCCCGCTTCCCCCCCGTCGCAGACCGGTATCACATCTACATCTCACGGGCCTGCCCGTGGGCACACCGGGTCGCGATCACCCGCCGGCTGCTCGGTCTCGAGGACCAGATCGGGCTGTCGGTGGTCGAGCCGGTGCGGATCGACGACGGCTGGGAGTTCTCCGAGGAGCATCCCGACCCACTGAGCGACGCCCGCTACCTCCGTGAGGTCTACCAGCGGGCAGACCCGGCCTACACCGGCCGTGTGACGGTGCCTGTGCTGTGGGACACCGTCGAGGAGACGATCGTGAACAACGAGTCACGCGAGATCATGCGGATGCTCTCGACCGCCTATGACGCACCCACGGGTGTCGAGCTCGCACCCGAACCGCTGCGCCCCCAGATCGATGCGGCGATCGATGACATCTACGAGCCGATCAACAACGGGGTCTACCGGGCGGGCTTCGCGGAGACACAGGAGGCGTACACCGCGGCGGTGGATGAGCTCTTCGCGACACTCGATCGCTACGACCGACTGCTGGGCGAGCAGCGGTTCGTCGTCGGTGACCACCTGACGGAGGCGGACATCGCGCTGTTCGTCACGCTGGTGCGCTTCGATGACGTGTACCACACCCACTTCAAGTGCAACCGGCGGGCGCTGCATGAGTACCCCAACCTCTGGGGGCACACCCGGGAGCTCTACCAGCTCCCGGGGGTCGCCGCCACGGTCAACCGTGACCACATCCGCCGTCACTACTACGCGAGCCACACGGACATCAACCCCAAGCAGATCGTCGCCGTCGGTCCCGAGCTGTCGTTCACCGAACCGCATGACCGCGACCGGCTGGGCGGACAGCTCCCCGGTGCGCTCAGCTGAGGACGCCCCGACGGATCGCCCGTTCCGCAGCGGTGCGGGCCGCATCGGCATCGAACCGTGCGATCAGTGCCCGCCGCTCGGTGGCATCCACGCTCCGCAGCCGCTCCGCGGCCGCGGCGATCGCGGGCATCGCCCGCATCACGTTGTCGGCGACCGGCACCGTCGCCGCTTCCATCGACCGTGAGAGGGGGTTGAGGTCGATCACGATCTCCTGCTTGCCCGCCGCGGCCAGCGCCGCGGCCCGGTCGCCGTCCTCCAGCGGGACGAGCACCACATCTGCGGCCGCGATGCCGGCTGCATCCACCGTCGCGCGGGCGTGGTCGATCCCCTCGATCGTGGCATCCCGCGCGAACCCACCGACCGCATCGGCACCGTGTGCACGGAGGTGCGCCGCGATCGCCTCGCGGCGCTGCTCGCTCGCATGGAAGAGGTTGATCTCCAGTGCCGCCTCCGTCGCCGTGGCCACCGCGACCGTCGCATCGGGGACCAGCGCCGCGACGTTGCCGTTGACGGAGATCACCGGATGTGCAGCCTCCAGCAGCAGGGCTGCTGCGACCTCTGCTGCCTCCGCGGCGGTGGGGATCGTCTGCTCGCCGAGGAGGTAATCGAACGCCTCGCCGCGTCCCTGTGCGATGAGCCCACCCCGTGCGGTGATCCCCGCCTCCACCCCCGCCTCGATGCGCGCCCGGGTGATCAGCGAGTGGTAGCGGGGGTGCGTATCCGGGACTGCCTCGTCGACCATACCCGCAGATGCCCCGGCACCGTTACAATCCCGTCGGTCCCGGCGCCACGGTGGCCTCATACGGGCGGTAGCCGGCGGCCGAGAGGCCACCATCGCAGCTGAAGACGGACTCCCCGAGCATCACCATCGCCGCACGGTGGCCGGTCGCGGCCACCCGCTCGAGCACCCGCCGGACCGGCGCACCTGCGAGATCCGTCTCGGCGGTGAACCGTGCTGCAGCCTGCATGAACGTCGCCAGCGTCGGGTCGGCCCGCACCGCCGTGAGTGCCCGGCGACCCGCTGCGGGGAGCCGCGCACGCGCATCACCGAGGATGGTGGCGGTCGAGCGTGGTCCGAAGATGAGATACTCGACGGTGGGGCTGGCGCTGACCTGCTGGGTGCGCCCGGTCGGTGGCGCTCCCGCCCGCGTGCGGAGGCTGACCCCACCGTGAGCCTGGCCGATGACATCGCCCAGTCCCGTGCGGGCTGTGACCTCCGCGACGTGTGCCATGCGCACCAGCTCCTGCGCCTCCGCATCCAGCAGTCCGGCCCGCCGGAGGCCGAGGGTCGCCCCCAGCGTCATCGCCCCCGAGACCCCGAAGCCCACCCCCAGCGGCAGGGCCGTCTGGGCGTCCACCCGCGCGGAGATCTCCAGCAGCTCGAGCACCGCCCGCACCGGCGGCATCGCGGTGGGCTCACCGTTCAGCCGGATGGTCGTCTGTGGTGCCGCTGTGACCGTGACCTCCACCCCGTCACTGAGTGCGATGCCCCCACCGATCGATCCCGATCGGGCAGGGTCCGCCCCGATCACCGGCGCGAAGAACCCGGTGATGTGTCCGGGGACCCAGATGCCGGGGTGGGCGGTCATCCCCGGACTCAGGGGGAGAGCCGCTGGCGGTCGCGCGGGAACAAGACGGCCTCACGGATGTTGTCCAACCCCAGCATCGTCATGAGCAGCCGGTCCCCGCCGATCGCCCACCCCGCATGCGGTGGCATCCCGTACCGGAACATCTCGGTGTAGTACTCGAACTGTCGGGCGTCGAGCCCCTGCTGCTCGAACCCGGCCACCAGCGCACCGTGGCGGTGCTCACGCTGGCCCCCAGAGACCAGCTCCATCCGCGGGTGCATGAGATCGAACCCTGTCGAGACCGTCGCATCCGCATCGGTGTCCATGATGTAGAACGGCTTGATCGAGGAGGGCCACGAGGTGATGAAGTAGTGCTCACCCATCGCCTCGCCGAGGGTCCGCTCCGCCTCGGTGGGCAGATCATCGCCCCATGCGAGCTCCTCCGCGAGCGCACCTGTCGCGTTGATCCGGTCGATCGCGTCCGCATAGGTGAGCCGTGGGAAGGGGGCAGATGGGGGTTCGAACCCCTCGATGCCCAGCGCTGTGAGCGATGCCGTGCACTCGGTGGCGACCGCCTCGTAGGCTGCGACCACCACGGACTCGACCAGCGTCATCGCCGCATCCGCATCGAAGAACGCCCCCTCGAAGTCGATCGAGGTGGCCTCGTTGAGATGCCGCGGGGTGTTGTGCTCCTCCGCCCGGAAGATCGGGCCGATCTCGAAGACCCGCTCCAAGCTCGACCCCGCGATCAGCTGCTTGAACAGCTGGGGAGACTGGTTCATGAACGCCTCCTCGCCGAAGTAGGTGATGGGGAACAGCTCGGTGCCCCCCTCCGTGCCGGTCGCGACGATCTTCGGGGTGGTGATCTCGGTGGCATCCGCATCGCGGAGCACCCCCCTCGCCGCCTCCAGCACGCACGCACGGATGCGGAAGATCGCGGCCACCTCGGGCCGACGGAGGTCGAGCGTGCGGTTGCTCAACCGCGTCGACAGCTCTGCATCCACCTTGCCAGACGGATCGAGCGGCAGGGTCGGCTCCGCAGCCGCCACCTCCTCGATCGCCGTGGGCACGATCTCCACGCCCGTCGGAGCACGCGGCTCCTCCGCGGCCGATCCGGTCACCGCGATCACCGACTCCCGCGCCATACCCAGCGCCCGCTCGGTCAGTGCATCGTCCAGTGCATCCTTCTCGATCTTCACCTGGATCAGCCCGCTGCGGTCGCGCACGAGCACGAAGGCGATCCCACCGAGGTCACGGACCTCATGGATCCACCCCATGACGGTGACGGTCGTATCCGGCTCGACCGCGGCCGTCAGTGTCCGGTCGTTCATACCCCGGATGCCGGTCGCGGGGGGTTAAACTCGGTCGGTTCAGTCGCCCGCAGGCGGCTCGGCGGCCCGCGCATCCCGCACACCCGCGACGGTCTCTGCGACCGCCTCCGCCCCCGCATCGTGCAGCAGGTTCCCCACCACCACGGTGTCGGCGACCTCTCCCATCTCATACGCACGGTCGTACCCCGTGATCCCGCCGCCGTAGAACACCGTCGCACTGTCGCAGGCGTCGCGCGCAGCGGCCACCCGCGCGGGATCGCCGTACATCCCGGAGTACTCGATGTAGACGATCTCCTGGCCGAACATGCGTTCGGCGACCGCCGCATACGCGGCGACATCCTCAGCGCTCAGGTCGGTGTCAGCCTCCGTCAGCTCTGCCACCGATGCCTCAGGATTCAGGACCACGTACGCCTCGGTGACGGTCCGGTCCCATCGGAGGGGTCCGTCCATCCGCACCCACTCCTTGTGCGCACCGGTGACCCAGAACGCCGAGCGGGCGTTCAGGACGGTGGGGATGAGGTAGCCATCGAGCGCCGGTGAGTCGATCACCACCGCGGGGTTCGACGGCTCCTGGTACAGCGGGATGTCATAGCTCGCACAGGCGTCGATCACCCGCTGCATCTTCGCCTCGGTCACATCCAGGGTGCCACCGATCTCGATCGCATCGGTGCCCGTCGCCACGACATCCTCGAACGTGTCACCATCGGCGAGGGGCTTGTCGGGGTCGATCTTCACGACGTGATCCCACCCTCCCCACGGTCCGCTCATGGTACGCGAGTGTCGTGGGCAGCGGTAAAACTCCGGCGATGCCGGTGGTGCTCAGGTCTCGTCGGCTGCACCGACGACCTGCTCCGTCAGCTCCTCGACCACCCCGCTGTCCTCCGCATCGGCCTCATCTCCACCCTCTGTCGGTATGGTGCGCATCTCATCCTCCAGCCCCGAAAGGACCGCCTCCGTCTCCTCGCCGTCGGCATCCTCCGACGTCCCACTGCGTCGCGCATCCAGCTCCGCCGCGTTGCAGATCGGACAGCCCAGCTCCCACGGCTCGCGGCCATCATCGGTGACCACCTGGACCTCCGGCAGGTCGTGCTCGTCACACATGACATCGGTCACCTCGATCTCACCCCGCCGTGGCAGTGGCACCGCGTACTCACACTCTGGGTAGCGGTCACAGCCGGCGAGCCGGCTGCCCGATCGCAGGGCCTTGATCGCCAGCTGCCCCCCCTCAGCTTCCGCACACTCGGGACAGGGGCCGATCGGCCGGTCGGCGATCGCATCCGCGGCCTCCGCCGTGCACGCCGGACAGCCATGCGTGGTCGTCGCCCGCCCATCGAGCATCTTGATCTCAGCGAGCCCGTGTTCGGCACACACCGTCTCGGTGGGGATGGGCCGCCCACTGTTGGGCAGCGGGTAGGTGAACTCGCACGCAGGGTACCCATCACAGCCGATGAAGTAGGACCCGTTGCGAGACTCACGGATCACGAGATCGTGGTCGGACTCGGGACACGGCCCCACCGTCCGGTCCGCCTTCAGCGAGCGGCGGATGTGCGCACCGATCGCATCACCCTCCGCATGGAGCGTGTCGAACACCTCCGTCAGCAGCGCCCTCGACTCCTCGGTCACCTCCTCGAGTGTCCGCTCACCGGCGGCGATCGCCGCCATGTCGGCCTCCAGCTGGGCCGTCATCTCCGCGGAGACGATCTGCTCGGCGTACGCCTCCGCCGCATCCACCACCGCACGGGCCAGCTGGGTGGGTCTCGGTGGGTTCTCCTCGATGTAGTCGCGATCGTACAGGGTGTCGATCACGTTGTGGCGCGTCGCCTTCGTCCCGATCCCGAGCTCCTCCATCGTCTCGATCAGTCGCGACTGCCCGCGGCGTCCCGGTGGCTGGGTCTCCTTGTCCGCGAGCGTCCGCTCGCCGATCGGCAGCCTCGCCCCGGCCTCCACATCCGGCACGATCGCCTCCGTCCGGTTCGAGTAGGGGTAGACCGTGTGGTACCCCGGCTCGAGCAGTCGCCTGCCGTTCGCCTTCAATCGCACCGTCGAGCCACCGCCGTCTGCACGCAGGTCGACGCGGAGTCGTTCCCACTTCGCGGCGGGCGCCAGCGTGGCGAAGAACCGTCTGACCACGAGCTCATACACCTCCCAGAGCGCCTCTCCATCATCATCCTCATTCGTGGCCAGTGCGGCGAGATCGGTCGGGTCGGGGATCTCCCCGGTGGGGTAGATCGGTGGGTGGTCGGTCGTCTCCTTGTCCCCGCGTGTGGCAGACAGCGGTGCGTGCTCGGTGAGGTAGTCCACCGCCTCGGTGAAGGTGGGGTGCTCCGCGAACGCCTCGATGTGCTCTGCGGGGTCGAGGTCCTCCGGATACACCGTGTTGTCGGTCCGGGGGTACGTGATGTACCCCGCCGTGTACAGCGACTCCGCAGTGCCCATCGCCTTCGTCGCGGAGTAGCCGATCGCCCCCGCGGCGCGGATGAACTGGGTCGTGTTGAACGGGGCCGGCGGGCGGTCGGTGCGCACCGACCGGTCCACCTCGTCGACGACGGCCTCGCTGGCTGCCTCCAGCGTCTCGAACGCACGGGTCGCCTGCGTCTCCTCCCAGATGCGCGTCTGCTCACTGCCGCTCTCATCGGTGTAGTACAGCTCCGCGTCGAACGCCTCCGCACCCCCCTCGTCGACGGTCTCGTTGGCTGCACCGACGATCTGCTCCGTCAGCTCCTCGACCACCCCGCTGACCTCCGCATCGGCATCATCATCCGACGCGTCGACGGTCTGCTCATCCGGGTCCTCGAACGCCTCCGCACCACCCACGGAGGCGGTGATCTCCCAGTAGGGATCGGGGACGAACGCCTCGATCTCCCGTTCCCGCTCGACGATCAGCCGGAGTGTCGGCCCCTGCACACGCCCGACCGACACGAAGTCATACCCCCGCCGTCCGGAGGTGAGCGAGAGGTACCGCGTCAGGGCCGCCCCCCAGACGAGGTCGATGATCTGTCGAGCCTCCCCCGCCTCCGCGAGCGCGAAGTCCAGCTCATCATCCGCCTCGAACGCCGCCGTCACCTCGGGGGCGGTGATCGATGAGAAGCGCACCCGGCGCACCTGCATCTCGGGGTCGACATCCCGGATGATATCATACGCCTCCTTGCCGATGAGCTCACCCTCCCGGTCGTAGTCGGTCGCGATCGTCACCCGTCCGCTCCGCCGGGTCATCCGCCGGAGCGCGCCGACGAACTTCCGCTGCTTGGGGACCGTCTGGATGGGCGCGTCCACGAGCTCGACCGGTTCGACGTGGTTCCAGTCGTTGTACCGCTCTTGGAAGTCGATCCCGACCACGTGTCCTGACAGCCCCATGCACCGGGTGCCGCCCCAGCCGTACACCGTCACACCCCCGACATCCTCGGTCGTCGCTGCACCATCGCTGAGGATCGCCGCGATCCGCTCCGCGACGTTGTCCTTCTCGGTGACGATCAGATGTTGGACGGTGCTCATTGCAGCCAGTAGGCGCTGAGCTGTGGGTAAAGGTTTCGTGGGGCGAGGCCTCGCACAGCTCGTACCTGCTGCGTGTGACGCGGCTGCAGACGGTGGTCTGCCCTGTGGAGCTCGCCGTGGTCGCCTTCGCGGATCAGCCACCCGTCGCATCCGCGGTGCCCGATCCCCCCGTGAGGCGCCCAGCTACAGGCGCTCACGCAGCAGTGCGTTGACCGTCTCGGGGTCCGCCCGCCCCGCCGTCTGCTGCATCACCTGTCCCACGAGGAAGTTGATCGCCCCCTCCTCGCCCGCCTCCACATCTGCGACCGCCTCCGGATGGGCCTCGATCGCCGCATCGACCGCCGCGGCGACCGCGTCGGTCTCCACCCGACCCAGACCCGCCTCCTCGATGATCGCGGCGGGGGGTCGCGGGTCATCGAGCATCTCCCGCAGCACCACCTCCGTCGCATTCTTGCGTGTGATCTCGCCATCGTCGACCAGAGCGATCAGCGCGTGGAGGTCCGCATGCTGATCGGCGATCGCCCCGACGGACATCCCCCGATAGTGCAGCTCACCCACCAGGGTGTCCCCGATCCACATCGCCGCGGTGCCGGGGTCGAACCGGTCGGCCGTCTCCTCGAACAGGTCTGCGACCGGCTTCGCGGCGGTGAGCTTCGCCGCGGTCGCCGGGTCGATGCCGTACTCCTCGACGAACCGCTCGCGCCGCACCTCCGGGAGCTCGGGGATCGCGATACGGTCGCGCCAGTCCCGCACCCGCAGCGGTGGCAGGTCCGCCTCCGAGAAGTACCGGTAGTCCTTCTCGGCCTCCTTCGACCGCATCGCGACGGTGACCCCCCGCCCCTCGTCCCAGTGGCGGGTCTCCTGGGTGATCTGCTTGCCCCGCCGCAGCGCCTGCCGCTGCCGGCTCACCTCATACGCCAGCGCCTGCTCGGCCCCCTTGAGGCTCGAGATGTTCTTGACCTCCGTGCGGTTCGCGGCCGCCAGCGCCGCATCGGTGACCGCCCCCGCCGCATCGCCCGGCACCAGCGAGATGTTCGCATCCACCCGGAGTGACCCATCCCGAGCGGGGTCGAACACCTCGAGGTACCGGAGGATGGCCTCGAGCTTCCGGAGGAACGCCCGGGCCTCCTTGGGTGATCGGAGGTCCGGTGCGGTCACGATCTCCATCAGTGGCGTCCCCGCGCGGTTGTAGTCGATCAGCGTGTACTCCGCGGTCGCGATCGACCCACCCACATGTGCGAGACTGCCGGGATCCTCCTCCAGATGCGCCCGTTCGATGGCCACCTCCCGGGTGACATCCTCCACCCCCACGGTGACGGAACCGCCCGCACAGATGGGTGCATCGTACTGGGAGATCTGGAAGTCCTTGGGCAGGTCGGGGTAGAAGTAGTTCTTGCGATGAAACCGGGTCTCGGCTGCGATCTCCGCACGCAGCGCCTTGCCCACCTTCACCGCAGCCTCGACCGCCGCTGCGTTGAGCACCGGCAGCGCCCCCGGTAGCCCCAGACAGACCGGACACGTCCGTGTGTTCGGGGGGTCGTCCTCCGGCGCATCGGTGGGACACCCACAGAAGATCTTCGTGTGGGTCTCCAGCTGGACGTGCACCTCGAGGCCGATGACCGTCTGGTACCCCTCGACCGCCACCGCGTTCATACCCCGATGGTCATCCCCCGGTGGTTAAAATCTGCAGGACACGCCTCGATGTCTGACGCACCGTTAAATGGGCGGACCGTCTGGGGTGGACAATGACGAACCGGATCACCAGCCTGGAAGCGCAGGTCAGCGAACTGGAGGCCACCGTCCACGCACTCACCGCGGACCTCGTGGAGGTCAAAAGCCGGCTGAACGAGCTGGAGGGTGAGCCCGCCACAGCGGAGCCCACAGCGGAGCCCCCATCCGCATCATCGTCGGCATCGCGGGGGGCGATGGCGTTCTCCCCGGAGGATGATGCGGCGATCGTCGACCAGTTCACCGGGGTGATGGGACAGCCACCGACGCCACCTGCAGACGATGGCGAGACATCCCCTGATGAGGAACACGATGGGGACATCGTCATCGCGTGAGGGCTGAGACGACGGTGGGCTGACCAGCCATGCACATCTCCGAGCTGATCCTCGACGGCTTCAAGAGCTTCGGACGACCGACCAAGCTGCCCTTCTACGAGGACTTCACCGTCATCACCGGTCCGAACGGGTCGGGCAAGTCGAACATCATCGACGCGGTGCTGTTCGCGCTGGGCCTCGCGCGGACCCGCGGCATCCGCGCCGAGCGGCTGCCCGATCTGATCTACGACCCTCCCCCCGATGCCGACGCGGATGGCGCCACCCGTGAGGCGGCCGTCACCGTCACCCTCGACAACACCACGGGCACACTCACGCGCGAGCAGGTCGTCGCCGCCGCCGACAGTGAGGATGTGGGCGACTGCTCGACGGTCCAGGTGCGTCGGCGGATCAAGCAGACCGAGGACAACTACTACTCGTACTACTACCTCAACGGCCGCTCGACCACGCTCGGGGCGATCAAGGACCTGCTCGCGCAGGCGGGGATCACGCCCGCGGGCTACAACGTGGTGATGCAGGGGGACGTCACCGAGATCATCTCGATGACCCCGTACCAGCGCCGGGGGATCATCGATGAGATCGCGGGTGTCGCTGAGTTCGATGCGAAGAAGGAGGCCGCATACGAGGAGCTCGCCGCGGTCGAGGACCGGATCGATGAGGCCGACCTCCGGATCGAGGAGAAGACCGACCGACGTGATGAGCTGGCAGATGAGCGGGAGGTGGCCCTCGAGTACCAGCAGCTCCGCGAGGCCAGGGCCGAGTACGAGGGGTACCAACGCGCCGCCGAACTCGAGGGCAAGCGGGCCGAGCTCAGCAGCAGACTCGGCGACCAGCAGGCGGCCGCAGCCACAGTCGAGACCACCGCGAGCGCGCGTGAGGAGGCCGATGCGGTCGTCTCCGGGCTGGAGGAGGAGCTCGATACGCTCACCGCGGAGATCGAGCGGAAGGGGGAGGATGAGCAGCTGGCGATCGCCGCGAAGATCGAGTCGATCACCACCCAGATCGCGCGACTGCAGGAGCGCATCGACGGGCAGGAGGCGGCCATCGTGGATGCGGACACCGACCGTCGCAAGGCGTTCATCACGTTGGATGGGCATGAGGAGCGCCAGGAGGAGCTGCAGACGGAGCTGCGCGAGACGAAGGCGGCGAAGGCGGGTGTCACAGCAGAGGTCACCACGCTGCGGGGTGAGCTCGCGAGCGTCACCGCGGAGATCGAGGCGGTCGACAGCGAGTACGCCGACCAGCGGGAGGCGCTCGAGGCGGTCAAGCAGCGCCGTGAGGAGCTCCGGGAGCAGCAGCACGAGGCGCAGCGCACGAAGGATCGCAAGCTGGACGCCTCGCGGCGCAAGGCCACCGCGATCGCAGAGGAACAGGAGGCGCTGACCACGGTGCAGCAGGAGCGGGACGCACTGGAGACGGCTCGCACCGAACAGCAGGACGAGGTCGCCGCCGCCACCGCGAACATCGAGACCATCTCCTCGGCGATCGAGCAGCTGGAGGGTGACCGCGAGGAGCTGATCGCACAGCGGTCAGCGCTCACCGAGGCGATCCGAGACAAACAGAGCGCGTACACCGATCTTGAGAGCTCACTCCGCAATGCGGGACAGTCCAGCTGGCCACGGTCGGTGACGACGGTGCTGCAGGCGGGGCTCGATGGGGTCCACGGGACCGTGGGCCAGCTGGGACAGGTCGATGCCGCGTACGCGACGGCCTGTGAGACCGCAGCGGGGGGTCGGCTCGCCAACATCGTGGTGGACGACGATGCGGTGGGTGCGGCCGGGATCGACCTGCTCAAGGCCAAGCGGGCGGGGCGGGCGACCTTCCTGCCGATGAACAAGATGGACCATCGGGGGCTCCCCACACCCCCCGACGCCCCCGGAGTGGTCGCCTTCGCCCGCGAGCTCGTCAGCTGCGACGCCCGATACGATGCCGTCTTCTCCTACGTGCTGGGTGCGACGCTCGTCGTCGAGGACATGGAGACCGCACGATCGCTGATGGGTCGCTTCCGCATGGTGACGCTGGAGGGTGACCTGGTCGCCAAGAGTGGTGCCATGACGGGTGGCTCCTCCGGGGGGTCCCGCTACAGCTTCTCACAGACAGGTGAGGGCCGCCTCGAGCGGCTGGCGGAGGAGATCACCGCGCTCGAGGCGGACCGTGATGCGATCGACACAAGGGTCGATGGGGTCGATGCGGACCTCCAGGGCGCACGCGAGCGCGCGGCGACCGCTCGGGGTCGTCTCCAGGAGGCAGAGCGGGCCCTCGAGGAGGCAGCCTCCGCACTCGCGGACAATGCGCTGCGGGCGGAGACGGCGGAGGCGACCATCGCCACCCTGCAGGAGGAACGCGCGGACATCGATGCGGAGATGCAGGCGCTCGACGCGACGATCGATGGGTTCGACCGCGATATCGATGCGGTGACCGCAGAGGTCACCGCGCTCGAGGAGACCCTCGCGGACTCGGAGATCCCCGCGCTCACCAGCCGTGCAGAGTCGATCCGCGAGCAGATCAGCGAGGCCAACGAGACGATCAGCCGACACGACAACACGCTGAACCAGCTCGTGCTGGAGCAGCGGTACGTCGGCGAGCAGATCGAGGCACTGCAGGAGGAGATCGCGGCGGTCCAGGACCGCAAGGCCGATGCCCAGGAGACCATCGATGCCGCGCGTGAGGAGATCGAGACGCTCGAGGCGCAGCGCGAGCAGCACGAGGCAGCGGTCGCCGCGCTGGAGGAGGAGCTCGCAGACCTCAAGCAGGACCGCTCGGCGCTGCGTGCGGAGCTCGACGAGGCACGGGAGGCCGCCATCTCTGCGCGTGAGGCACATGATGCGGCACAGACGGCGCATGACGACCTGACGGCCGAGATCGAGCGTCTGGAGTGGGAGATCGACAGCATCGCCGATGAGGTGGGCAGCTACGACCCCGAGGCCATCCCCGACCACGCGGAGGTCCACGCGGCGATCGAGCGACTCACCGATGAGATGACCGCCCTCGAACCGGTGAACATGCTGGCGATCGAGGCGTACGACGTCATCGCGACCGAGCTGTCGGAGCTGCGTGGTCGGCGGGACGTGCTCGTCGAGGAGGCCGCAGCGATCACCGAGCGCATCGAGGGGTTCGAGGAGCAGAAGCGCGAGTCGTTCATGACGGCGTATGAGGCGATCGGTGCGAACTTCACCGAGGTGTTCGAGAAGCTCTCGGATGGGACCGGTGAGCTCGCGCTGGAGACGCCAGATGCACCCTTCGAAGGGGGTCTGCTGATGCGGGCGCAGCCGGCGGACAAACCGGTCCAACGCCTGGAGGGGCTCTCCGGTGGGGAGAAGTCACTCGCCGCACTGGCGTTCATCTTCGCCATCCAGCGGTACCGTCCTGCACCCTTCTACGCCCTCGATGAGGTGGATGCGTTCCTCGATGCGGCGAACGCCGAGCGGGTGGGACAGATGCTCGACGACCTCGCCACGGATGCGCAGTTCATCGTCGTGAGCCACCGGACCGCGCTGCTCGAGCGTGCGGACCGCGCGGTCGGTGTGGTCATGCAGGGCGGCAACGTCTCGTCGGTGACAGGGATCCAGGTGGCCGTCGATGACCCACCGGAGGTGCCCGCGGATGACTGAGCCGGAGGTCGCAGCCACGGACACCTCGGCGGGCGGAGCGCCCGAGACGGAGGGCCCCATCGCCGCCGAGCCCGTCGAACTGCTCGTCACGCTCGCCGAGCGCGGGGAGATCGACCCATGGGATGTGGACATCGTCGCGGCGACCGATGCCTTCCTCGCCCATCTGGATGCGGGCGACCTGCGCACGACCGGGCGGGCGCTGTTCTATGCGGCAGTGCTGCTGCGCATGAAGTCGGATGTGCTGCTGCAGGCGGCCACCGATGACCCGGGCCCCGAGGAGGACCTCTTCGAGCCGGAGCTGGGTCCGATGCCGCCCGACGGTGACCCGATCGACGCGCTGGAGCTGGAGATCGACCGCCGCCTCGACCGCAAGCGGGCCCGTGGGACCCCCCGGACGCTGGATGAGCTCGTCTACGAGCTGCGGGAGGCCGAGCGTGAGACCTGGTGGAAGCAGCACCGCACCTACGACACCTCCGCCTCACCGACGGGGTACGCTCGGGGGACCCAGACCCTGGATTACCACCATGATGATGCCGGAAGGGCCGCCGCAGAGCCCTCAGCGTCGGCCGTCACCGACACCGCCCACGCAGAGGAGATCGAGGTGACGATCGGGTCCGTCCGTGCGGCGATCGATGCGGCCCTCGGCACCACGCGCGCAGCGGTGCTGTTCACCGAGCTGCGCGGGGGGAGGCTCCGGGATGTGGAGGTGTATCTCGCGCTGCTGTTCATGGCCCACAGGGGGCGGATCACGCTCCGACAGGACGAGCTGTTCGGCGACCTGTGGATCGAGCCCACCCCCCGGTTCAGGGCGGAATGAGCCGGTAGCGACCACCATCCCCCTCCGCGAGGAGCCCCCTGCGGACCATCTCCGTGAGGACCTCCTCGAGGCGGTCTGGCTGGGCGATCTCCATCGCGATCGGGTCGATCTCATGGTACTCCGCCAGCAAGCGCCTGATCTCCGCAGGGGCGACACTCCCCACCGCGTCCTTCTGGATCACCCCGGCGATCAGGTCACTCATGTCCTCGATGAAGTTCCACGGGTAGACGATCCAGGCCCACTCGTCGAGGGCCTCCCCGATGTAGGTGGGCGTGACCGCACTCGACCCCAGCAGCTGCAGCGTCGCCGTCCGTACCTCCGCGACCTCCCGGGAGCGCACGTAGGACTCCGCCCGGCGGAGCGACCCCCCCGTGTCGGCGATGTCGTCGACGATGAGCACATCCTTGCCTCTCACACTTCCCTCCGCCAGGGGATACCGCACGCTGGGGTCCCCGCTTCTGGCCGCCGTGCCGACGTAGTGCTCCACTTTGAGACTGGTGAGGTCATCGAGCCCGAGGAAGTCGCACATGCAGCGACCAGCGAACCACCCCCCACGTGCCAGCGCGACGACCACATCGGGTGCGAACGTGTCGGCACGCACCTGCTCGCTGACCCGCCTGCAGAGCCCGTAGATGTAGTCCCATGTGGTGATCGTGCAGGGGAACCGTTCGGGCAGCTCACTCATGTGCGCACACCACCCCCCGCGCACCTGAATCTTCGTGTCACCGACCGCAGTGATTAGTACCGACCGGCGTGAGGCTGCCCTATGACCCAGGCGGGTGGCCGCATCATCGACTGCTTCGCCCCCCGCCCGCTCACCGGCTGTCCCGTGGCGGTCTTCGGGGAGGCCCTCGGTGGTGATCCCGACACACTCGCCGCCGTGGCGACGGCGGTGGCGATGCCGGCGGTCGCCGTGGACGCATCGGATCCACCAGCGGCGGCGACGAGTGCCCCGCCCGGACGCATCGACGATCCACCCACCGCTGTCATGGCCGCTGCTGCATCCGTCGCCCGGGTGGGCGAGCCACCCGATGCGATCCGCATGGGTGGGCAGACCCATGCGGTGACCACCGACGGGGCGGGACACCTGTGGGTCGGGGTGGACGCGCCGACGGTGACACCGGTCGACCCATCGGTGGAGACGATCACCGCCGCACTGGGTCTGCAGGAGGAGCAGGTCGCCCCGGTCGTCGAACGAGCGCCCGTCGCGGTCGCCGCGGGTGCCACCACGCAGCTCATCATCCCGGTCACCTACCTCAGTGCACTCGCGGCGCTCGCCGTGGACACCCCCGCCCTGCGCACGCTGTGTGCGGCCCATGGCGCCGATGCGGTGTTCTGCTACAGCTTCGACACGCTCACCCGGCAGGCGGCGGTTCACGGTCGCCCGATACCGCTCGAGCAGGCGCACCCCGCAGCATCGGCCACCGGGGCACTCGGCTGCATCACCGCCCTCCGGGCGGTGGGCGCGTTGGGGGGCACCACCGACCCGGTGATCGTCGAGCAGGCGGACCACTGGGGCCGCCCCACCCGCATGGCGATCGACACCTCCGATGGCCCCCGTATCGGTGGTCAGGTCCAGCACACCGGGGAGCTGACGCTGGAGGCGGCCGTCCCGGGTGACATCATCATCGAGTGACTCAACCGATGTAGCGGAGGTCGTCCTCTGCCGGGGCCGTCTGCTGCATCTGCATCTGTTCGATCTTCTCGACCACCTCGGCCATCTCGGCTGCCCGCTCCTCCAGGGAGCCGTACTCCACCGTGAACCCCAGCTGCGCGGCGAGCACCTCGAGGATGGCGCGGGCGCTTTGGGGATCGACGAGATAGCCGCTGGTCTCGCCCATCAGGCAGGTCGCAGGGACCCCCCGTCGGGCCGCGAGCCCCAGCAGCAGCCCACTCACCCCCACGATGCCACCCGCCGGCTCGCCCTCGCGGAACTGCACCCCCACGGTCTCAAGCGGCTCGCGCAGGCCATCCTCGGTCACCGCTGCCAGCACGCCGGGGTCGTCGACGAGCTCCCCGGTCGGCACCCCACCGAGGGCGTAGACCGCGGTCACCCCCACACTCTCGGCGATGTCGAGGAACTGGGATGCCAGCGTGTAGTGGCCCCGGTTGGTCTGTGCCTGGTGATCGCCGGTGAGCACAAGCAGGTCCCGTTCGCCGGTATCGACGGCGTGGAAGGATGCATGCACCAACCGCGCCACCCCCTCATCATCGACGGTCACCTGCGGTGGGAACTCCTCGGAGACCACCTCGAACAGCCGCGTGGACGGGAACTCCTCGAGCAGATGCTCCGCGGCCAGCTTGCCCACATGACCCACCCCCGGCAGCCCCTCGATGAGCACCGGATCGGTGAGTGTGTACTCCGCCACCGCATCGACCTCGATGCCATCCATCCGGCTCACGCCCCCCCGAACCTGGCCCGTCGGTACGCACCGTAGCGGTCCGTCGGGTCGAACGGCGGCGGCATGGCCATCTCCGCGGGGCCATCGCACTCCGGGCACCGCTCTCCGAGGGTGTAGACCGGTCGGTCGTGTTCGTCCGACCAGCGCCGACACCGTCTGATCGCAGAGCGCATGCCCGCGGTCACTCCTCGTCGTCGGTGCGTTCGCGATGGTACATGGCCGTGCCCCCATCCGTCGCGATCGCGGTCTCCGCACGTGCCGCAGCCGCCTCCAGCTGCGCCTCTGCGGTCTTGTAATCTGGTGCCCGCACCCGGATGCGGTACTCCGGTGCCCCGACGTACGTCACCGCCAGGTCGACCTCCTCGTCCACCGCCGTGGCGTCCTCCGCCGCCTGCAGTGCGCTCTTGACCGCATCGACCCCCTCCCCCCCGGGGGCGGTGAGGTCCACGTATCCACTGATGCTCACATACGGCACCGACACGTTCTCGCGGGCGGTCGCGGTGATGGCCTCCCGCGCCTCCGCATCCAGCGCCACCGCATCCAGCGCGTCTCCCCCCTCGATCGCCGCCGCCTCGAACGCCGCATACAGGCTCGGGAACTCCGCCAGCAGGGCACCGGCGACCGTCTCGTACCGGTCATCCTCCAGCTCCTCACCGAAGGCGATCGTCATCCAGTTGTCCGCCTTCTGCTCGTTCTTCCACTCCTGGATCGTCTCCTTGCGCTGGTGCTCGTTGACATCCTTCAGGGAGAGATCGATCTGCTGGGCGTCCTCATCCACACTGAGCACCTTCGCCACGATGGTCTGTCCCTCGCGGACGTGGTCGCGGACGTTCTTGATCCACCCGCTTGCCACCTCGGAGATGTGCACCAGCCCCCGTCGGTCACGGTACTCGGTCAGGTCGACGAAGACCCCGAAGTCGGCGATCTCGTCCACCTCTCCCACGATCAGCTCGCCCGCCTCCGGCCACCCCGCGTACTGCATCCTTACGCCTCGGTGCCCCGCCGCTCGACCGTCTCGACGACCTCGCCATGGAAGGTGGCCTTCCCGCCGGTCGGCTCTGCGAGTGTCGTCCCGCACACCGCGCAGCTGACCGTCGTCGCCGCCTTCCCGAAGATGATCTGCTCGCCGTCACAGTCGGGACATCGCACCCGGTAGAAGTTCCCCGCCATCAGATCACTCCTGGAACTCCAGGCGGCCCGCGCGCCACCCCTTGCGCATGTGGGCCTTCCCACACTCCCCACAGATGTACTTCAGATGGGTCTTCTTCGTCGGCTTGTCCCCACCAGGCACCTTCGAGAACTTCCCGCTGTTGCCGATGACGGCCTTCCGCCTGCTGCGCTGTCGGTCGATCCAGTTCATCCCCCGCTCGCGCCCCCGGCGGACCTTCTCCACCTCGTGCTCATGGTGCGCATTGCAGTGCGGACAGTATGTGTTGAAACGGCGTGGCATCTGCATGGGTCTTCTTGAGCGAAGACGTCACCCTGTGGCTAAAACCCGTTTGGTTCGGCGCCTCACTCGAACGTGGCGATGAACGCCGCGATCGCCGCATCCGTGCCCGCGACGATCGTCGTCGCATCGGCGCCGATCGCCCGGGTCGGATCGGCGGGGACCTCCACTCCGGAGGCGGTCTCGATACCGACGACAGTCGCCCCCGTCCGCGCCCGTACATCAGCCTCGATGAGCGATCGGCCCACCAGTCCAGGCGCTTCCACCCGGCGGATCCCGAACGGTGAGTCCGCGAGCAGCACCTCCTCGCTGCCGATGAGGGCTGAGGCGAGCATCCGACCGGCGACCGTCGAGAGCGCGAGGACGTACTCCGCCCCCGCACGGTACAGCTTCTCGACGCTCTCGATGTCCCCCGCACGCACCAGGACATCCGTCTCCGGGCAGTACTCCTCGAGCGCGACCGTCGCGTACATGCTCGTGGTGTCATCACCGATCGCCAGGATGACGAACGCCGCATCACGGAGGCCCGCCGCCTCGCGTGTCGTCGGGTCGGTGATGTCGCCGACGACATCCACCCCTGGGGCCGGCGCACGGTCGACCACCCGGTAGCTGATGCCCTGCTCGTCGAGCGCACCAGCGACGCTCTGGCCCACCTCACCGAACCCCACGATGACCCCGGTGGGATCGCGGGGTGCGATCGCACGCCGTCCCACCGCGGTCGCGATGTCCTCGAGCGCCTGGTGAGCTCCCACGATCAGCAGCACCGCCCGCGGTGATATCTCCCGCTCACCACGCGGGGCGACGGTCAGCTCCCCATCGCTCCAGATCGCGATGACCACCACCCCGTACCGGTCCCGCAGAGCTGCCTCCGCCAGGCTCTGCCCGGCGATGCGCGAGCGGGCGGGGACGAAGACCTCCGAGACCTCCAGCTCGCCCCCGAGCGCCTCCCCCGCCGCGAGCGGGTCGGTGTAGGTCATCGTCACCTTCCTCGCCAGCGCGCGTCCGACCGCCTCCCGGGGTCGGATCACCGTCGTCGCCCCCGCCAGCGCATGGTACCCCTCTGCGGCTGCGCTCTCGGCGACCGTGACCACCGGGACCTCCGGCGCCAGTGCACGCGCGGTGAGGACACCTGCGAGCGTGCGCGCATCATCATCCAGCGCGATGACCACCGACTGTGCCCGGCGGATGTTCACCGCCTCCATGGTCTCCTCGCCCTCTGGGGTGCCCACGACGACCTCGACACCCCTGGCCTGCAGGTCGAGCGCCTCTTCGGGATCCTCGACCACCACGACCACCGTCTCCCCCGCCGCAGCGAGCTCCGTCTGCAGCACATCACCGCGCGTCCCATACCCACAGACGATGATGTGGTCACGACGGTCGCTCGTGGTCGGTGGCCGCGCAGTCAGTGCCTCTGCGAACAGCGGCACGAGGAGGTACGGGAGTGCGAGGAAGACGAGCGCCACCCCGGTGAGGTTCATGAGGATCACGAAGCCATCGGTGATCGGGGAGCGCCAGTAGCTGCTGTCACCACCGAACCCCGCCGTCGTCAGTGCCTCGATGACCACCTGGAGGGCGCTGACGAGCCCGACCTCCACCCCCTCGACCCGCCACAGGATCGCCTGATACGTCAGCGTGTAGCCGGCGATGATCGCAAGCACCACACCGACCGCCAGGGCCACACGTGTCCGCCACTCGGTCTGCACTGTGTGTGACGCACGCCATCTGCTGGTATGGGTGTTCTGCCGGCGGGGTGGGATGTCGAAGCGATTAAGCGCGCCGTCGGTCACGCTCGCACCGTGAAGAAGCTCATCATCCGAGGGGACCCCGGCATCCGCAGAGATGCCCGTATCGAGGTCGACGGTGAGGAGCTGGTCTGCTTCGGGATCGACCGACAGGGTGAGTTTCACGGGCCCGATGACGTCCAGCTGTGGTGCACCGTGGGTCGACCCGATGAGCGGGAGACCTTCTACCGCCGTGAGTACGTCCCACACTTCCTGGAGACGGTGGCGATCGATGCGGCGGCGGTGACGGTCATCTCGCGGGCGGGGCAGTGAGGCGCCCGTAGACCACGACGTCACCCTCCGCAGATCGGACAGGCCGATCGGCACCGATGGTGGCTGTGGTCATCGCCATCGGTCTGGCCGCATCAGCCCACCATCGCGACGAATCCCTGCCGACCTAGCGGATCACACAGCGCCCCTGACAGTGGGGGAAACACAATCCTTAACAGCGATTCACCGACTCGGTGGAGATAGCGGGATGGGATAGCCAGGAGATTCCGCCGGGCTCATAACCCGGAGATCGGTAGTTCAAATCTACCTCCCGCTATG
Source organism: Haloquadratum sp. (assembly GCA_031580685.1). GTDB lineage: Archaea > Halobacteriota > Halobacteria > Halobacteriales > Haloferacaceae > Haloquadratum. Next base: position 41,957 of record JAVLBV010000001.1, read on the forward strand.
GGGCATCAGCCCTCGAGCGCGCCGCTTCCGGCCATATTTATACACCCCACCCAAGGGGCGGTACGATGCATCACACTCCCTCCCGCCGGCAGTTCCTCGCCGCGGCGGGGACGGCCTCGGTGGTCGGCGGTGCGGGTTGCCTGGGTGGGTCATCACCCACCGGGACACTGCGACTCATCGACTGGGACTACGTGTACACCGATGGCGTCGTCGCCGAGTTCGAGGAGCGTACCGGGATCTCCGTCGAGCGACAGTCCGCCCAATCGGCGGCGAAGACGCTCTCGCTGCTGCGTGCGGGCCGATCGGATCACGACCTCATCGCGATCGGGAACTACGCGGTCCCCCCCGCGATCGAGGAGGGGCTGATCCAGCCCGTGGAGACCGATCGCATCCCCTCCTACGACGACATCTTCCCCTTCGTCAAGAAGTCGTACTTCGAACGTGGCGGGGCGGTCTACGGTGTGCCCCGGTCGTTCGGCCAGACCCCCCTGGCGGTGAACACCGATGTCATCGACCGGGAGATCACGAGCCTCCGCGATCTGTTCGCCCCCGACCTCCGGGGCTATGTGGGCGGCCGCGATGATGCCCGGCTGCAGGTGCTGTATGAGCGGGCCGCCTTCGGCAAGACCCCCCTGAACCCCTCAGAGGCGGCTGATGTGGACTTCGATGCGCTGCGTGAGAACCTCCGCACCCATGTCGAGCTCACCGGTGGGCTGTGGTCCTCCGGTGGTGACTCAGAGCAGCTGATGCGCACCGGCCAGGTCGCTGTGCAGCCGGTGTGGAACTACGTGACGCTGCGCCTGCAGGCCGCAGGGCTGCCCATCCGGAAGGTGTACCCGACCGAGGGGACGAAGGCGTGGTTCATCCAGTTCTGCATCCCCACCGGAGCGGAGAACGTGGATGCGGCACACACGTTCATCGAGGAGTGGCACGCCCGGATGGGGTACCGATCGCTGATGGCGCCCTCGAACATCGCGATCCCCAACGAGCGTGTCTTCCGCGAGCATGAGGTCGACCGCGCGACGTTCGGGCTCGACCGGCCCGAGCAGTTCATCTACGAGGATCCGAAGCCACCCGCGCTGATCCGTCGGTACACCGAGACCTGGACGGAGGCGAAAGCCGGCGCCGGCGGGTGAGTGCGCATGGGTCGACGACTGCTGGCCGCAGAGGGGCTCACCCGTCGGTACGGTGACACCATCGCGCTGCGTGGGCTGGACCTGTCGTTGCCACCCGGTGAGTTCGTCGCCCTGGTCGGCCCCTCAGGCTGTGGCAAGACCACGACGTTGCGGCTGCTCGCCGGCCTGGAGCAGCCGGATGCGGGGCGGGTGCGGTACGGTGGCTCCGACATCACCATGGCGCCACCGCAACAGCGGCCGACCAACATCGTCTTTCAGGACCTCGCCCTGTTCCCGCATCTGTCGGTGGCGCAGAACGTGGCGTACGGTCCCCACCGACGCGGTGTCGCTCCGGATGAGCGGCGTCAGCGGGTCGAGCAGCTGCTCGAGCTGGTGGGGCTCGTCGGCCTCGAACATCGCAGCCCGGGTACCCTCTCTGGGGGCCAGCGGCAGCGTGTCGCCCTCGCGCGAGCGCTCGCGAACGAGCCGGCGGTGCTGCTGTTGGATGAGCCGCTGTCATCCCTGGACCGCACCCGGCGCCGGACGTTGCAGCTGGAGCTGAAGCGCATCCAACGCGAGCTCGGCACCACCTTCCTGTACGTGACGCATGACCAGACCGCTGCGTTGCGCATGGCCGATCGCGTCGGTGTGATGCTCGCGGGCCGCCTGGTCGAGGTGGGTGCCCCTGAGCAGCTGTATGAGCGCCCGCAGACCGCATTCACCGCCGAGTTCCTGAGTGATGGGACGGTCCTGCCGCATCGGGCGGTCGATGTGCAGGATGCGACCACGGTCGCGGTCGCCGGGGTCTCGGTCGCCTGCACCGGCGCGTCTGCAGACGCCACCTCCACCGTCGCCTTCCACATCCCCCCCGGGGCGATCAGCGTGGGCGCGGGCCCCCTCGATGGGGTGATCACCGACCGCGCGTACGGGGGGAGCACCACCCGGCTGACGATCGCGATCGAGGGTGGACCCCAGGTGACCGTCCATCAGCACCACCCATCGGTGACGACGGGCACACAGGTCTCACTCGGGATCTCCACGGTCCGCCCGTTGATCGCACCCGAAGGTCCCGGTGATGCGGTCCCCTGAGTGGGCCATGCGGTCTCGGGCACTGGCCCTGGCCGCCGCACCTGTCGGGGTGGCGCTGGCGGTCGGGGTCGTCCCTGTGCTCGTGCTGTTCGCAGAGAGCCTCGTGTGGGCTGCTCTCCCCGATCTGTCCGGGGTCCTCGAGGCGTATGCACGGGTGGGCAAGAGCGTCTACCTCGCGGTCCTCGGACGGTCGGTCCTCATCGGGGTCCTGCTCACAGGCGCCTGCCTGGCGGTCGCGTATCCGGTCACCTACTGGCTCGCGCACCGGTGTCCACCACGGCAGCGGGTGCTGCTGCTCGTGCTGCTGACGCTCCCGCTGTGGCTGAACTACGTGGTGCTGAACTATGTGTGGGTGTGGATACTGGCCCGTGGTGGGCTGGTGAATCACCTGCTCGGTGCGGTGCTGCCCGGTCTCGCACCGCTGCGACTGCTGTACACCGAACTCTCACTCACGGTCGGGTTCGTCTACATCTACCTCCCGTACGTCATCCTGAGTCTGTACGTGGCGATGGAGCGGCTGGATGGTGAGCTGCTTGCGGCCGCCGCAGACCTCGGAGCCTCCCGTGCGCGGATGGTCACCGACATCATCATCCCGCAGACCGCAGCCGGAGCTGCCGCGGGTGCGCTCATCGTCTATGCGCGGATCGCTGGTGCATTCGCGACGCCGGAGATTCTCGGTGGCCCCCAGCAGCAGCTCATCGCCCAGCTGATCACCGACGCCTTCCTGGAGGTCCTGGACCTCCGCTTCGCTGCGGCGCTCGCGTTCAGCTTCCTCGCGGTCGTCGCGTTCGTCCTGCTCATCGGTCTCACCAGCAGGCAACTCCGACGGGAGGTGCGACGGTGGTGAGCCCGCGTGCGCCCGGGGTGTTGGGCTGGGTCGTCATCTCGACGTGCGTGTTCATCTACGCGCCCATCGCGGTCTTGGGGTATCTCTCCCTGTCGCCCACATCGCAACCGGCCATCCCGCTCGAGGGATGGTCACTGCGGTGGTATGCGACGGTGCTGTCGGACCCCCGGTTCATGCGCGGCATCATGACCTCGATCGGGATCGGTGCGGTCACAGCACTCACGGGGACCCTCCTCGGTCTGCTCGCCGCACACACGATCATGCGAGCACCGGCATCCGCCCGCCTCCGGACGGCGGTCGCCGCGGTGATCGCGGTCCCCCTGTTCGTGCCCACGGTCGTGCTCGCAGTGGCGATCGGGATCACCGCCGGACGTGTGGGCGTGGGCTTCGGTGTCCTCCCCGTGCTAGCTGGCCACCTGGTCTGGGTGCTGCCGTTCACCACGTTCGTCCTCACGGCGCGCTACGCCCAGCTCGACACCCGTCTCGAGGCGGCCGCAGCCGACCTTGGTGCATCCCCACTGGTGGCGTTCCGGTCGGTCACACTCCCCCTGTTGGCCCCGGCGGTCATCGCGAGTGTGCTGTTCAGCTTCGCCCTCTCGTTCAACGAGTTCCTGATCACGTTCTTCCTGGCCGGTAGCGGGCTCACGACGATGCCACTGGAGATCTTCGGGAAGGTCCGGATCGGGGCGACGTCCTTCCTCAACGCTGCGAGCATGCTTGTGCTGCTGGTGAGTGCGGTGGTCGCACTCGCCGCCGCACGCTTCGAGCCCCCCGCGTGACGCTCAGATCTCTCGGTCACCGGCTGCGGCGGTATCTCTGTGCGGATCGAGCCCCGGCTCGACGGTCTCGAACCGACGGTCGGTGAGGACGATCCGCCCCGCCTCGACGCTGATGTCGATCGGGTCCAGCACCGCCCCCACCGGAGGTCCGTAGGTGCACCGTCCCGACTCCGGCTCGAAGCTCGCCCCGTGTCGCTGACACAGCAGCTCCCCATCACGGATGCGTGCGCCCTCGCCGCGGTCGAGCCGGACGTCGATCAGATGCGGACACCGGTTCACGTACGCACGGACGGTGCCGGCCGCATCGGAGACCAGAACACCCTCCTCGGTCTGGCGCGGCCCCCGCGCGGTGAAGACGACCGTGTCGTCGGGCGTGACCGATCCCCGGGGACAGATCACCGGATCGTCGCTCATCCGTAGGCGAACTCCTCGACCTCTGCGTCGTAGCGATGCTGCAGGAGTGCGGTCAGCGGTCCCGGCTCGTAGTGCACCGCATCCACCCGTCCCACCGGGCGGATCTCCCACGTGGTGTTCGTGAGGAACGCCTCATCGGCCGCGTACAGCCGTTCGACGGTGACCGGCTCCTCCACGATCGGTACCCCCTCCGCCTCCGCGAGCTCACGCACCACCGACCGGGTCACCCCTGCGAGCAGGTCCCCCGCCGCCGGGGGGGTCTGCAGCCCCGCATCCGTCACGATGAACAGGTTGGAGACGGTGCCCTCCGCGATGTGGCCCGATGCATCACACAGCAGGGGCTCGTCGGTCCATCCCGGAGCATCCAGGTGGGCGATGATGCCGTTGAGATACGCCAGGGGCTTCAGCCCGCTCGGGATGGCTGCATCCGGCGTGCGCTGGGTCTCGACGACCGCACACGCAGCCGGCTTCTCCCACGGTGGGGCCCCCCCATGCCCACCCCGTCCCAGCGGTTCACAGAGGATCACCACCGTGGCTCTCGCACCCTCTTCGGGTCGCAGCCGGCCGCCGGTGACGCCCCGAGAGAGCATGATCTTGACGTACGCCTCGGAGAGTCCCTCTGCGGCGAGCAACGCATCGACCCATCGCTGCAGCGAGGGCCCGTCCACCCCGAGGTCGATCCCGAGTCGCTCACACCCCGCACGGAGGCGTCGGTGATGCTGCTCCCACGCGAAGATGCGGCCCCCGTAGACCCGGAGCGTCTCGAAGACGCCATCGCCGTACATGAAGCCCCGGTCCGTGACCGGAATCGCCGCCTCCGCCGCGGGGACGAGCTCCCCGTCGATGCAGACCCGCGGGGCAGCCATCGGTGTGGTGGGGTCGCCGATCGGCCTACGTCAGCTCTGCGGCCGCCTCGATCCAGCCGGCGACACGCTTCTCAGACTCATCGATCCGGTCAGCGAGACTCGCCGCATCGGCCGCGGCGAGCTCTGCTGCGGTGGTGATCCCCGCCGCCGCCAGCCGCTCCGCATACGCCGGTCCGATGCCCGAGACCTCGGTCACCTCCACGGATGTGGTCATCGTGCTGACGCTCTCTTCGACCTCCTCGACCACCGTCTCGATCTCCCTCGTCCGCTGTTCAACAGGCTCCTCGCTCCCGGTCAGGAGCCTCCGGATGGTCTTGATGAGTCCCATTGACGGCGGATATGTCAGAGGAGTACTTAAAACGGCCGCTCATTCGCCGCGAGACGGCCCTCTAGCGCCACCCTCATCGCCTCGACCGGTGCGCTGCGGTCGGTCCACCGTTCGAACGCGGCGACCCCCTGGTACAGCAGCATCCACGCCCCCTCGATGGTGGTCGCTCCCACCGCGGTCGCCGCTGCGAGCAGTGGTGTCTCGCGAGGGGTGTACACCGCATCGAACACCACGAGATCGGCGTGCAGCAGCGCGGTGTCGATCGGACTCGCCTCCCCGCGCATCCCCACACTCGTCATCTGCAGCAGCAGGTCCGCCCCCTCGATGCGGGTGGCCGTCTCCAGACCACCCGCACTGGCCGCCCCGAGCTCGTCGGCGAGCGCCTCTGCACGGGCGGCGGTCCGGTTCGCGATGTGGACCTCCGCACCGGCATCGACCAGTGCACAGACGGCCGCACGGGCGGCGCCGCCTGCACCGATGATGACCGCCGTGGCCCCTGCTGGGTCGACATCGTGGTGCGCCAGCGCCCGCTCGACCCCCGCGACGTCGGTGTTGGTCGCCGCTGGCGGCCACTCCCCGAGCGTGATCGTGTTCACGGCCCCCACGCGTGCGGCGATCGGGTCCGCGGCGACCATCGGCATCACCGTCTGCTTGAACGGGATCGTGACGTTGAGTCCGCGGATGCCCAGCGCGGTCGCCCCCCGGAGTGCCTCCTCGAGCGCCGTCTCCTCGGGGGTGAACGTCACATATCGCGCCTGCATGCCACACGCATCGTACGCCGCGGTGTGCATCGCCGGCGATGCCGAATGCCTGACCGGATCGCCGATGAGCCCGAAGACCTCCATGCCACGTCGATTCCGTCGAGCGGCTAAACGGTTCGCCCCCCGTGAGCGGGCCTGTTTTGGCCCCCTCACCCGTCGACAGTGGTGTGCTGGGGATCATCGCGAGTCGGGCCGACGACGCCTCGATGGCCATCGCTGCCGCGCTCGAGGAGGCTTTGCCCCTCGTGCATGAGGACCCCGACCGAGCGGTGATGGACGGGCTCGAGCTGGTCCGCATCGATGAGCCGCACGTGGAGATGAGCACGCCATGGCGGTCCTTCGATCGGCTGCCGCGGGCGATCATCGTCTGCTCGCGGCATCGGGGCAACACCGGGCGGGTCCTGACGACGCACTGTGTGGGCAACGTGGGCGCCGCCGCGCTGGGGGGTGCCCCACGGACGCTGGGGCGGGCCCCCCCGTGGCTGCACCGCGCACTGCTGGCGGGGCTGCGCGCGCACGCTCCCCCCGGCTATCGGGTCTGCAGCGAGGCGACCCATCACGGCCCCTCGCCGACGATGGTGCCCCTGCTGTTCGTCGAGATCGGCTCCGATGCGCGCGCATGGGCGGACCCGGCCGCCGCCGCGGCCGTCGCTGCAGCCATCGCAGATGTGACGGAGACCCCCACCGACGGCCCCAAGCAGTTCATCGCGATCGGAGATGGTCACTACCCCGAGGTCGTCGATCCCATCATCGCAGGGACCGACTGGGCCTGTGGTCACCAGCTCCCACGGTGGGCGCTCGAGGAGCTGTGTACCACCCCGCAGCTGGCGGTGGATGCGGCGGTCCGCTCGCATGCCCCGGTCGCACTCGGACTGGAGCTGCCCGCAGCGGTCGCGGCGGCGCTGGATGCGGCCGGTATCAGGCGGGTGGACGCGGCGTTCCTCCGGACGACCGATGGAGTCACCCCGGCGGTGCTCACCGCGATCGAGGCGCAGCTGGGCCCCATCGGCGCCGGCGTCCACATCCCGCCGCAGCGGGCCGACCGGCCGCCACAGGTGGTGCATCAGGTCGATGCGGCGTGGCTCGGCCGGCTCGTCGAGCGCGATCTGCAGGCGCTCCACGCCGCGTACACCCCGGCGGTGGCGGTGGCCCCCTCAACGGGGAGGGCACTGTGTGTCGATCGGCCGGCTGCTGCGGCGGTGACCGCTCGCCTCCTCCGCCTGTCCACCCGGGTCATCGGCCCCACCTGGGCGGATGCGACGGGGGTCACCGTCTCCATCCGGCGGCTGGACCCCGCGCGCGCGGAGGCCGCAGGGGTGCCCGAGGGGCCACTGTTCGGCAGGCTGGCCGCAGGCGAGGCGGTGGTGGTCGATGGCCGGCGTGTCGCTCCCGATCGCGTGCACCGGACCGACCGTGCTCGCTACGACCCGATCCGGCTGCAGGACATCTCAGAGGGGGAACAATGATTACTTAGGGTTGGGTAGCGGGCAGTGAGTATGGATTCGATCGTGAACGACGCCATCGAACAGGCAGAGGAGGCCGCAGACCGAGCGGCAGCCCCCGCAAGTGAGCAGGCGTCGCGCGGCGGGACGATGACCGATGAACAGCTCCGAGAGGTGCTCGGGGAGCTCGAGACCGAGATCACGGTCATCGGCTGTGGTGGTGCCGGCGGCAACACCGTCAACCGGATGTTCGAGGAGGGGATCAAGGGGGCGACCCTGGTCGCTGCCAACACGGATGTCCAGCACCTCGTGGAGATCTCTGCGGATACGAAGATCCTCCTCGGCGAGCGGAAGACCCAGGGGCGGGGTGCGGGCTCACGTCCGCAGATCGGGGAGGAGGCAGCGCTGGAGTCACAGGAGGAGATCCAGGACGCCATCGCGACCTCGGATATGGTGTTCGTCACCGCAGGGCTGGGTGGGGGGACCGGGACGGGCTCCGCCCCGATCGTCGCGGAGGCAGCACAGGAGGCGGATGCGCTCACGATCGCGATCGTCACCACCCCGTTCACCGCTGAGGGGGAGGTCCGCCGCACGAACGCGGAGGCGGGTCTCGAGCGGCTGCGGGATGTCGCCGACACGGTGATCGTGGTGCCGAATGACCGGTTGCTGGATGCGGTGGGGAAGCTGCCTGTGCGACAGGCGTTCAAGGTCTCCGACGAGGTGCTCATGCGGTCGGTGAAGGGGATCACCGAGCTGATCACGATGCCCGGCCTGGTCAACCTGGACTTCGCGGATGTCAAGACGGTCATGGAGCGCGGCGGTGTGGCGATGATCGGGCTCGGCGAGTCCGACAGCGAGACGAAGGCGGAGGACTCGGTGAAATCTGCGCTGCGCTCCCCGCTGCTGGATGTGGACATCTCGGGGGCGTCGTCGGCACTGGTGAACGTCACCGGTGGCGCAGACATGACCATCGAGGAGGCCGAGGGCGTCGTCGAGGAGATCTACGAGCGCATCGACCCGGAGGCCCGCATCATCTGGGGGACCTCCGTCGACGAGTCGATCGATGGGGCGATGCGCACGATGATCGTCGTCACGGGGGTGAGCTCCCCGCAGATCTACGGACGTGGTGAGTCGCCCCTGGCGACCCAGCCGTCGACACCACAGCAGGATGCCGATGAGCAGGACATCGACTTCGTCGAGTGACCGGTATCAGTAGAATGATACCTGCAGGAGCTCTCGAGGTGCGGTAGAGATGGATGTCAAGTACGATATGACCAGCTACGTCCGGGTGCTCAAGCTCGCGACCACCCCCACCCGCGAGGAGTTCTCCCAGATCAGTCTGATCGCGGGTGCGGGCATCCTGCTGGTGGGGTTCGTCGGCTTTCTGATCTACGCGGTGATGACGATCGTCCCCGGTGGTGTGTGATGCCGACGATCTTCGCGGTGAAGACGACCGCCTCCCAGGAGCAGACCGTCGCCGACATGATCGCGACGCGGGAGGAGCCCGACATCCACGCCGTGTTGGCGCCCGACTCGCTCACGAGCTACGTGCTCGTCGAGGCGGAGTCGGATGACTCGATCCGCACCGCCCTCGAGGAGATCCCCCACGCACGGGGGCTCGTCGAGGGTGGTGGCGGGGCGGGTGAGTCCACGATCGCTGAGGTGGAGCACTTCCTGACGCCGACGCCCGATGTGGAGGGGATCAGCGAGGGCGACATCATCGAGCTGATCGCCGGCCCCTTCAAGGGGGAGAAGGCGCGTGTGCAGCGTATCGACGAGTCGAAGGACCAGGTCACCGTCGAGCTGTACGAGGCGATGGTGCCGATCCCCGTGACGGTCCGCGGCGACCAGATCCGCGTGCTCGACTCCGACGAGCGCTGATCACTCCTCGGTGTCGAGCGCCGAGCGGACCGCCTGGAAGTCCACCGCCTCCGTCAGCCGCTCGAGGGTCTCCATGCGTGCTCGCAGCGAGGCTGCCGAGGCGTCATACGCCCGCATGTACTCCGTCCGTGAGTGATCCTCGATCGCATGCTGCAGCGCATAGTAGCCATCCGGTGTGTGCTTCCCACAGATCCCGCAGACGTGCGGAGGGTGGCCCCGGGATTGGTGGATCACCAGCTCCGTCGGGTCGGCGAACCGCTGGTGGCAGTCATCGATGTCACAGAGCCACGGGGCCATACCCGCAGGTGCATGTGTCGAGGTCATAGCTGTTGTGCCAGGAGCACAACGCATAGGGGGACAACTGGCCTACGGTCTGTCGATGGAGACTCGGGTGGACTGCCACATCAAGACGCTGTCCCCCTCGGTGGTCGCTCGTGCGGCGGCACGGGGTGTCGATGCGGTGGTCTACGCCCCGCATTTCACCCCACTCCCCGAGATCGAGGCCACCGCAGCCACGTACGCGGACGCCCCCGTCATGGTGATCCCCGCACGCGAGATCTTCACCGGCAGCTGGCGGTCCAGACGGCACCTCCTGGCGGTGGGGATGACCGACCCCGTGCCGGATTTCATCACCCTGGAGGCCGCCCTGCAGGCGCTGGCCGACCAGGGCGCGTCCGTGCTCGTGCCGCATCCGGGGTTCGCGACCGTCAGCCTGGGTGCGGCTGCGATCGGGAGGTATCATGACCAGCTGGCGGCCGTCGAGGCGGAGAACTTCAAATCACGTCGTCTCCACAACCGGCGTGCCCGCAGGATCGCCGCAGAGAGCGCACTACCGGTGTTCGGGTCCTCCTACGCACACCTGCCGGCGAGTGTGGGTGCGACGGTGACGGTCTTCGATGCGGAGCTGTCTGACGCGGAGGCGGTGATCGATGCCATCGTGGGTGATCTCCCCCGGCGCATCGAGCGCGACCAGCGGCCCCAATCACAGCTGCAGGGGCTCCTGGAGTTCGGCCACCTCGCATGGGAGAACACCGTGCAGAAGCTCCAGCGGGTGGGCACACCCGGCGCTGCGGCGACACATCCCCGTGCAGCCGTCTACGGCGGGCGGTTCGATGCAGTGTCGGTCTACTGAACGAGCAGCGCGACCGGGACCACCCGGAGGTGGACCACCGCGAGCACCCACACCTCGACCAGCGTGATCGCCGCGGTGACGACGAGCGCCATCGCCCCCTGCGCCGGCCAGCGGAGGGGACTGCGCACCTCACGCACGAGCAGCGGATACGCGATCGCGATGCCCCGGTCGGATCCGAGCAGGTCCAAGACCAGATGTGCCAGGACCCCGACCCAGACGTACTGGAGGTTCCCGAAGGCGACGGGGAACCAGATGAACCCGACGAGCACGAAGCCGTTGTGCAGCGTCTTCCGGTGCTGGCCCACCGCGGCATCGATATCCGGCACCATCGCCCCCAGGACGACCGGGATCGTGACCCCGACGAGCGCCGTCATCGCGGCCCACACAGGGGGTCCGACAGACGCCCCGGAGACGAGCGCATCCACCAGTGCGCCATACACCGCCGGATCGACCGCCACGCTGACCGCGGTGCCCAACGCGAGTGCGTTGAGGATGTGCGGCCCCCGGTTCATGCCTCTGGCGTCGTGGCGATCGCCTCGGCGAGCAGCTCGAGCGCCGCCACGGCGAAGCCGTACTTCACCGCCTGACGGTCGCCCTCGACGCTCCTATGCTCTGCACGGGCGAAGGAGGCCTCCGATCCCCACGCACCCGCATGCGCGAGCCCGATGTACACGGTGCCCACCGGACTCGCGGCCGTGCCGCCTGTGGGCCCTGCGACCCCCGTCGTGGCGACCGCCCAGTCGGTCTGCGCGATGTCACGGACCCGCTGGGCCATCTGGGTGGCCACCGCTGTGGAGACCGCACCCTCCGCATCGAGCACCGCCCGGTCGACCCCCAGTGCGGTGAGCTTCGCCCGGTACGAGTACGTCACGACCGCCCGGTCGAAGTACGCCGATGCGCCGGGGATGTCCGTGAGCAGCGAGCCGATCAGGCCTCCGGTCGCCGACTCCGCAGTCGCGACCGTGGCCCCACGTGCCTCGAGCAGCCGGCCCACCTCTGCGGCCACCGCCGGTGGCTCCATGATGGTGGCTCAGCTGCAGCACACAAAGCTTGCGCGGGGGGACCACAGCACGTAGGTGCATCCGTCACCACGTCAGCGTATGGACCCCGGCGACAGCAGCGTCCCGATCGAGGCGGTCGCGGATGCGCTGGCCCCGCCCACGCCGGATGGCGTCGCCCCGGTGGTGCTGTACGGCGGCAAGGGTGGCGTCGGCAAGACCACGATGGCCGCGGCGACGGGCCTGACGGCCGCGATGGGCGGGCTCGAGACGCTCGTCGTCTCGACGGACCCCGCCCACTCCCTGGGGGACAGCCTGGGGAGGTCCCTCACGAGCAGCCCGACCCGCCCGTACGCCGACCTGCCGCTGTGGGCCGTCGAGATCGATCCCGCCGACGCGGTCGGCGACGCGGGCGGACTCAGCACCATGCCCGGTGCGGATGAGGCGGTCGCCGTCGAGCAGCTGCTGCGGTACGCCGATGACGACCGCTTCGAGCGGGTCGTCATCGACACCGCGCCCACGGGTCACACGCTCCGGCTGTTGGAGCTCCCATCGACACTCGAGCGGCTCATGGACACGGTCGATGCCGTGCGGCAGCAGCTCGGTGGCATCCTCGGCGGTGCCGAAGGCGCCGGCCCCGAGCTGGGTGGTCGCATCGAGGAGCTCCGCGTGCTGCTGGAGGACCCCCGGCGGACGGACTTCCGGGTCGTGCTCATCCCCGAGCGCATGAGCGTGCGGGAGTCCGCACGGCTGCTCGAGCGGCTCGAGGCGTATGCGGTACCCGTGCAGACGCTGGTGGTGAACCGGCTGATGACGCCGCTGGAGGACGTCCCACCGGCGATCGCCGGTGCGGTCGCCGCGCCCGACCTGGAGGACTGCGCGTTCTGTGCGGCGCGGTGGGGGGTCCAACGCGATGCGATCGCCGAGGCGACGGAGCTCTTCGGCGACCGCACCATCCATCGCGTCCCCCTACTCGGCGGACCCGTCGAGGGTCGCCCCGCCCTGCGGGTCGTCGCGCACTGTCTGTCGTGAGCGCCGCCGGTTCACGGCCGTCAGCACACCGAAGAGCACGACCCCCGCGAGCCGCAGCGGCACCACCGCGTCCGCGACGCCCAGCGGGAGCGTGAGCAGCTGGGGCGCCATCATCAGCAGTGCGGCCACGGCGAAGCCCACCCGTGCGGGACGTGAGACCGTGGTGAACTGATGACCGATGATCGTCGCTGCCAGCGCGATGACGCCGATGGTCATCGTCGCGATCGGCAGATACACCTCGGGGATCGCATACGACCACTCGGTCAGGTCGCCGAGCGTGACGATCGAGGCTCCCTCAGCACCGGGACGCAGCAGCAAGATCCCCGGTGAGAACACGAACGCGAAGGGGACGATCACCTTGTTCAGCGAGAGACTGAATGCGGTGATCCCGGTCTCGAAGGGGTTGGCCTTCGCCACCCCCGCTGCGGCGTACGCCGCGACAGCCACCGGGGGGGTGATGTCGGCGATCACCCCGAAGTAGAGGATGAACAGGTGGACCGCCAACAGGGGGATGTCACTGACGGCCGTCACCGCGGGTGCCAACAGCGACACCAGGATGATGTACGTCACCGTCGTGGGCATGCCCATCCCCAGGATGACCGCCCCGATCGCGGTGATGACCAGCAGCAGCACCAGCGACCCACCGGCGACCGTGGTGATCACCGACACCAGATTCGGTCCCAGCCCTGTCGTGGCGACCACCCCCGGGATGACCCCCGCCGCAGCGACGGCGATGACCACCACGGTAGCGGTCTCCGCGCCGGTCGTCAGCGACCGCCCGATGAACGTCCCGTACTGTCCGAGCTTCCCGGTGAGCAGTTCGGGCCGCCCCACCCGGTCGCTGATCGACACCGCCGCGTCGGTGACACCCTGATCGTACTCGATCAACGGGCTGGGTGCGGCCGGACGCAGCAGCATCGTCACCACCCCTGCGGTGATGGCGATCCAGCCGCTCGAGCTGACCAGCGCCCCCACGGGATCCGTCCCGGAGACCACCGCGAGCACCACCCGCACCCCGGCGATCGCCGCGACCGTCCCGATCAGGGTCCGGCGCGTCGCCGGCCCATCCGCGGCCATGAGCGCGATCAGCCCCATGATCGCCACGAGCGTGAACCACGCCGAGCGTGCGACGGTCAGCCGCTCGATGATGATCAGATACAGCAGCAGCACGATGGGGGCGAGGTAGAACCACCCCGCCCGCAGATGTGCACCGATCGAGGGGATGTCGAGGTCGGTGTGCCCCCCGATGCCCACACGGCCCGCCTCGTAGTGAACCATCACCCACACCCCCACGAAGAAGACGACCGCGGGGACCGTCGCAGCGACGATCACGTCGGCGTACGGGGTGAGGGTGAACTCCACGATCAGGAACGCCGCCGCGCCCATCACCGGCGGCAGCACCTGCCCGCCCGAGGACGCCGATGCCTCGACCCCCCCGGCGAACTCCGGTCGGTAGCCCGAGCGCTTCATGAGCGGGATGGTGAACGCCCCCGTCGTCACCGTGTTCGCGATCGACGACCCCGAGATCGTCCCCATGAACCCCGAGGCCAGGATCGAGGCCTTCGCCGGCCCCCCACGCCGGCGTGCGGTCGCCGTGTAGGCGAGGTCGATGAGCCACCGGCCCGCGCCTGACTGCTCGAGGAACGCACCGAAGAGGATGAAGATGTAGATGAACTGCACCGACACGAGCACAGGGATGCCCAGGATGCCCTGGTCGGTGTACCAGAAGTTCCGCACGATCGTCGCCCACGAGGCCTCCGGCGTCGACAGTGGCGCGAAGATCACGATGTCCCGGGGGATCAGATAGGCGTACTTCGCGTAGACGCCGAAGGCGCCGATGATCGCCATCAGATACACACTCAGCGCCCGGCGGGTCGCCTCGAGCACCAGCAGGAACGCGGCCAGGCCCAGCAGATAGGCCCACGACGACTCGCCGATGATCGGCCAGCCGACGGTCATCGCGGCCACCGGGTACACCTCCCCCATCACCCGGCCGGCATCCAGCCCCAGCGCACGCATGCGGAGGATCTCATCGAACTCCGAGAGGTAGTACCACACCGCGAGCAGGACCACCCCGATGAGCGCCCAGTCGATGGGCGTCACCCGGTCACGCCGCCTGCCGATGACGCCCCACCGCACCCCTGCGAGGGGGAGTGCGAGCCCGGCGGTGATCGTGCCCCGGCGCCGGAGGCGCGCGGTCACCGCATCGAGCCCGCGGGCGATGCGACCCTGCCCCGACCCGCCGGGGTACATCAGGAAGGTGAGCGTCAGCGCGAGTCCCACGTGGACCGCATTGATCTGCAGCTGTTGCAGGGCCGCCACACGGATCGGGTCTGCCCCCGGGACCGGCAGCTCCAGGATGAACCCCCGTGCTGCGAGGTGGATCTGGAAGAGACTGAACAGCGCACCGATCAGGGCGACGAGTACGACCGCGGGCCCCCGCAGCTCGCGCCGGCGGTCGAACTCATCGGCGACCGCGGTCTCGACCGGGAGGTCATCCGTCACACTCGGGGCCATCTGCGGTGCTCGATGGTGATCCGCACCGAGGAGCGGCCAGCGAGCTCATACAGCGCGAGCTGTGTCCCATCGACACTGAGCTGCTGGTCCGCGATCGGCCCGGGGGTGATCATGAGTTCATCGTACCTGCGGTCCATCGGTGCATGAAACTGCCCCCTGACCTCCTCCACGTCTGCGCCGGCGGGCAGCCCCCACCCGTACGACTCGAAGATGATGACCGTCTGGCGCAGCTGGCCATCGGTGACGCGGTACCGCTCGGTCACCGGGGAGCGCTCCACCGAGTGCGTGTAGCGCAACTCCAGCGACGTGCCCTCCGACACCGCGGTGGAGTACAGCACCCGATCTGTCTCGCTGTCGCTGACGACCAGCGTGGGTGGCGGGGTCGCACCGAAGGCCGCAGCACCCGCCGCGATGAGCACCGTGATGATCAGGGCTCCCCGCAGCGGGGACATCGCTCAGCCGAAGTAGGCGGCTGCGCCGGGATGCAGGTCGATCGGCATCCCATCCTGTGCGGACTCGACGGAGATGAAGTCCGTCTTGATCGTCAGCTGGTCCAGGTTGTCGAACAGTGCGGTGGTGATGTCCTCGACGACGGTCGCATCGAGCCCCTCCCGGGTGGCGATCATCGCCTGCACCGACACCGTGGGGGTATCGCTGTCGACACCGCTGTAGGTCCCCGCGGGGATGGTGTCGGCCGCATAGAACGGGGCCGCATCCAGGACCGTGTCCTGGGCATCCCCGGTGACCGGGACGAGCACCACGTCGTTGGTCGTCGCCAGGTCAGCGATCGCGCCGACGGGCCAGCCCCCGACGACGAACGCCGCGTCGATGTCGCCGTTGCGCAGCTGGTCGGCTGCGGTGGAGAAGCCCGCGTTCTGCTCATCGTAGTCGCTGATCCCGAGCGCCTCGAGGATCTGTGTGGCGTTGACCTGCGTGCCCGACCCCAGGTCACCCGTGTTGATCACAGCGCCCTCGAGGTCATCCGTCGACGTGATGCCCGTATCCGCCAGCGTGACGATGGTGATCGTCTCCGGGTACAGCGTCGCGACACCCATCAGACTCTCGACGGGGTTCCCATCGAACGCATCGATGCCGGTGCCGGTCTTCGCGAAGTAGCCCACATCGTTCTGGATGAGCGCGAAGTCCGCCTCACCGGCGGCGAGCGACCCCACGTTCTCCACCGACGCACCGGTCGACTGGACCTGCACCGTGTAGTCGCTGACCCCCTCCACGACGGCCTTGACCTCGTTGGAGAGCGGGTAGTAGGTGCCACCGGTCCCGCCTGCATGCCAGGAGACCTGCGTGACAGCGGGCTGCTCGCCCTCCGGCTCCTCTATTGGTTCCTCGCCACCGGTGCAGCCCGCGAGCCCGGCGAGCCCAGCTGCCCCTGCGGCGGCTATGAATCGACGTCTGTTGAATCGTGCTGACATCAGTGTCATATCTCATCTCAGCTACATAACCCTATTGAGACATCCCGAGTGACCGGGTTTATGAGGGCGTGTCGCCCGGATGATGAGCATGGCAGGTTCCCACCCCCGCCGCCTGCTGCTTCTCGCACACGGCGGCTTCCCCGAGCGCGCGAAGACCGCGATCGGGTTGCTCCGCTACGGCACGGATCCGGTCGTCGCGGTCGTCGACCCCGACCAGCCGGCCGGCAGCACCGTGGATGCGTCGATCCCCGACCTGCCGGCGGTCCCCTTCGTGCGCAGCGTGGATGCCGCGCCCCCGGCGGATGTCGCGGTCGTGGGGGTCGCCCCGATCGGTGGTCGGCTGTCGGCCCCGCTGCGTGCGGCTGTCCTCGCGGCGATCGATGCCGGCTGTGACGTCTGGGCGGGCCTGCACGACCAGCTCAGCGACGACCCCACCATCGCCGCCCGTGCCGACGCCGCAGGTGTGCGGCTGTGGGATGTGCGCACGCCACCTGCGGAGCCGCAGGTGGCCACCGGCGAGCCACACCCTGGTGATGGACGGGTGGTGCTCACCGTCGGGAGCGACTGCTCGACGGGCAAGATGACCGCCACGATGGCCCTGCGCGATGCAGCGCTCGCAGCGGGGGTCGACGTGGGCGTCGTCGCCACCGGTCAGACGGGCGTGATGATCACCGGCGAGGGCGTCGTCGTCGACCGTGTCATCGCAGACTTCGCTGCTGGGGCGGTCGAGGCGGTGGTCGCGTCGGCGACCGCAGCGTATGAGCTCGTCCTCGTCGAGGGGCAGGGCTCGATCATCCACCCCGCCTACTCGGGTGTGACGCTGGCGCTGCTGCATGGGGCGCGTCCAGATGCACTGGTGCTGTCACACAGCGCCGACCGTGAGCACATCCGTGGGTACCCCTCGGTCCCGATCCCCCCGCTGGACTCGCTCATCCAGCTGTACGAGGCGGTGGCGGCCCCCGTCCACCCAGCGGAGGTGGTCGCAGGGGTGCTGAACACCCAGGGGCTGCGGACGGACGCCGCCGATGCGGCGATCGCGGAGATGGCCCGCACGACGGGGGTCCCGGTGACCGACCCCGTCCGCTCCGACCCCTCGGCGATCATCGACGCGCTGCGGTAGCTGCGGCATGGGCCGCCCGGATCGGTGGGGGGCTGCGGGTCCCATCGGCGAGCGCCCCGATGAGCTGTCCCGCCGTCGCCGCTGTGATACGATGGCCTGGACTCACGAACACCGGGCGCACCCGAGGCACGGTGGGGTACTGTCGGGTCTGCACGGCCGTCCCGATCGTCGTCCCCGTCTCCACGCCCACGCCCCCATCAGCCACGATGGGGGTCACCATGCCGGTGGGCCGCCCCCGGAGCGGACCCAGTGGGCGCCCACACAGCAGGCGCTTGGCCACACCGATCGTGGGCAGCCCCGTCGCGACGCCCAGATGGACCGCGCTGCCCGCCTGCCGTGGGTGGATCCGACCGTTGCCGTCGGTGACCAGACAGTCGACAGGTCCGTCGATCGCCCCGATCGCCGCCCTCATGGCCGGCCCCTCGCGGAACGCGAGCATCCCCGGGATGTACGGCAGGTCCAGTGGCCGTCGCGCGACCGCCCGCTCTCGCACCGCACCCGCGCGGATCCGGACCGCAGCTGCGACCACATGCTGCTCCTCCAGTGCGGCATCGACCCCACAGACGGACAACTCGTGGGGGTCCGCCGTCGCGATCGGGTGCGCGGTCCGCCCCCACTCCGCTGCCGCAGCGATCGCCCGTTGGATCGTCCGTCGTTGCGCATCGGTCGCCTGCTGGGGGAACCACCGGTCCGCAGACACGAGCTCAGAAGCGCCGACGGCCCGCGCCACCCGGGCCGAACCGCAGCTGCTCGGGCACGCCCACCTCATCGCGAATCCGGACGCCGTAGGCCACCCCCAGGAGCAGGCCCGAGAGGTGCGCGAGGTGCGCCACACCCCCACCGGCCGCCCCGAAGCCGGCGACGATGCTGAACGCGGCGAACCCCAGCGTCAGCAGCCACAGGGGCACGGGGACGATGAAGTAGAGGTACACCCGCAGCTGGGGGTTGAGCATCGTCAGGACGCCCATGATCCCCATGATCGCCCCGGATGCGCCCACGACCCCTGGGCCGAAGGGCCCGATCGTCACCAGCGTCGAGAGCACCTGGACGAGCCCCGCCAGCACGCCGGTGACGAGGAACAGCCCCGCGAAGCGGGGGCTGCCGAGGCGCCGCTCGACCACCGGACCGAAGAAGTACAGCACGACCGAGTTGACCACGATGTGCGAGAAGCTGCCGTGAGCGAAGATCGACGTCACCCATGTCCAGACGAGGCCGAGCCGACCCGGGTCCAGCACGAACAGCCCCTGCCACACCCCGGACCGCGGCCCCAGCCCCACGAGTGGGAGCAGGGCGAACTGCAGGGCGAAGGTCACCCACATCACCGCGAGGAAGACGAACGACATGTTCCCTCGGAGGTAGCCCATCGCCCCACCGGGGGCGCTCACCCGGGCCCGCCACCCCTCTGTGGGCGCTCGGGCGGAGGGACTCCCGAACACGCCTGCTGGGTCGCCCCACTCATCGAGGCCCGGACAGTCATGGTTCTCGGGCAGGCGATGGGTCGGGCAGAAGGTCTGGCCACACCGGCGGCACTGGTACGGGAGGCTCACGTGCTCGCCACACCAGTCGCAGGTCGCCATGCAGCAGTTCAGTGCGGGGCGTGCAAAGCGGTTCTGTTCAGGCGGCGATCTCCTGCTCGAACAGCTCCATCGCCCGCTCGATCGCCGCACGCGCGGCGGCGGCATCCTCGAACCCCCCTGTCGTCGTCTGCTTGCCCGGTTCGAGCGCCTTGTACGTCTCGAAGAACTGCGCGATCTCATCGGTCGTCTGCGTCGACAGGTCCGAGAGATCGATGATGTGGTCGAACCGGGGGTCCTCGGCCGGGACGGCGATGACCTTGTCGTCCGACTCTCCGTCATCCTCCATGCGCATGAGCGCGACCGGCCGGACCGTCATGACACAGCCCGGGAACGTGGCGTCATGCACGAGAATGAGCACGTCGAACGGATCGCCATCGTCCCAGTAGGTCTGGGGGATGAAGCCGTAGTCGCCGGGGTAGTGCACCGACGAGTGGAGCACCCGGTCGAGGATGATCCCCGGGATGTCCTTGTCGTACTCGTACTTGTTGCGGTCACCCGCGAGGCTCTCGACCACCGCGGTGATGACCCCCGGTGCGTCCGGGCCACTCGACAGCTCTGTCCACAGGTTCGTCATGTCCCAAGGCTCAGCCAGGGCCCACAAACCGTTTTCGCTGCGGCCCGTCGGGCAGAAGTGATAAATACCAGTATATCGCCGTATCAGACATGTCAGAGGCGCAGACGCAGGGCACACAAGTGGTCGGTACCGAAGACCTGACGGCGTTCCAACAGAACATCCTGATCATCCTCGCACGTGAGCCGATGTACGGGTTGGCGATCAAGCGGAACCTCCAGCGCTACTACGATGATGAGGT
Organism: Haloquadratum sp.; assembly: GCA_031580685.1. GTDB lineage: Archaea > Halobacteriota > Halobacteria > Halobacteriales > Haloferacaceae > Haloquadratum. The sequence continues at coordinate 62,097 of JAVLBV010000001.1, forward strand.
CAACCATGGACGGCTCTATCCCAACCTCGATGACCTGGTGGATGCCGGGCTCGTCGAGAAGTCGGAGCTGGACAAGCGGACGAATCAGTACGCGCTGACGGATGTGGGCTATGGCGCGATCATCGACCGCCTCCGCTGGGTCTTCTCGCAGCTCGTCACCGACAGGGCACGCGCCGACGAGCTCTGCGCACTGGTCGACGAGCAGGCGTAGGCGCGCCGGCCGGTGGCGTCTTGTCGGAGCGAGCCCCATCCCCGGTATCGACAGACAGGCCATCGCGGCGGCATGGGACGAGATCGCGCCCCGCTACGCCGCCCGCCGGGACCCCTCGGGGTCAGACGCCGCGCTCATCGCAGAGCTCATCGAGCGGCTGCCCCCGGACGCGCGGGTGCTGGATGTGGGCTGTGGCGACGGGGCGCGCACGCTGGCGAACCTGCCCGCCGGGAGCGTCGGTCTCGACATCTCCCGTGTGGCGCTCTCGCTGGCGGCTGATGTGGTCGATGATGCACGGCTGCTCCGTGGGGACCTGGCGACGCTGCCGGTCTGCGACGGGGGTGTCGATGCGGTCACCGCCTACCATGCGGTGTTCCACGTCCCCCGCACGGAGCACCCGCACGTCTTCGGGGAGTTCGCCCGGGTGCTGCGGCCGGGTGGGTGGCTCCTCATGACCCTGCCATCAGGGGCGGTCGACACGGTGCGCGAGGGGTGGATGGGTGGACGCATGCGCTTCTCGACGTTCGGTCGGCAGGCGACGCTCGATGCCCTCGTGGAGGCGGGCCTCCGCATCGGGGCGACCCCCACCGTCACCGACCCCCTGGGCAGCACCACACAGATGGTGCTCGCCACCCGTGCCAGCTAGGACTCGGTGCTGCGGGCGAGCTGCAGGGTGACCCGCACCGACTCGTCACAGACGGCTCTCGCATCATCGGAGGGCCACACGTTCCGGCGATAGAACTCCTCGAACCCCGCCCGATCCGCAGCGGTCATCGTCGCGATCGGTCGCCGCAGGTGCGCGCTCATGAAGCGCGCCACCGCAGCCGCATTCTCCCCGTGCACCGGCCCGTACGCCGCGGTCACCGCCGCGGCGACCTCGGCGTTGGCCGCCGCCACCGCGTCGTAGCCCGTCGCGCTGGGTGCACAGGCGATCTCGATCGCCGCAGCGGGGTCGACCCGCGCGGGGTCGACGACCCCATCGCTGTACCACCGTGCGGGGACGCACACGAGCGTGCTGTCTGCCTCCCGCATGCGCCACCGGTACCCCACCCCCTGCACGATCGCATCGATGGTGGCGGTGACATCCTCGCCCGCGAGCAGCGCTCGTCCAAGGCGACGCAGTCGGCGTCGTGGCAGGGGCTCACCCATCGAGCGCCGCCGCTGCGAGGGCATCTGCCCGGGCGTTGCCCGCCCGATCGACGTGTCGGATCGCCCACCCATCGACCGCCTCGAGCGCGCCGAGCACCTCCGCGCGAAGCCCCGCGAGCGTCGGGTCGCGCGTCCGGTACTCCCCCGTCATCTGCCGGACGATCAGCTGGCTGTCGCCCCGCAGCTCGAGGTGGGTGGGACCGTACGCCAGCGCCGCATCGATCGCCGCCGCCAGCGCACGGTACTCCGCGACGTTGTTCGTCGCCGTCCCGATCCGGTCCTGTCCCTCCGAGAGGACCGCCCCGTCAGCGGTGATCACCCACCCCACTGCCGCGGGTCCAGGGTTCCCCCGACTGGCGCCATCGAAGTACGCCGTCACCGTGTCCATGCTGACGCATTCTGGGAGGTCATCAATCAGTCCGCCGGTCACGAACGGTCAAGCCCCCTCCCCCCGAACCGCGCGTATGGACCTCGCCGCGTTCATCGACATCCCCGAGGATGCAGCGGCGAGGCGGCGCCGGCTCGCACAGGAGCGCTCGTACGCGATCGCCGACCATGTGGATGCGCTGACCGACCGGGTGAACCGGACGCTCGCGACCGGCAGCTACAGCGGGGCGGTCGCACCGGAGATCTTCGTCGGCAGTGGTGGGTACCCCACCGTCGCGACCGGGGTGGTCACACCGGTCGACCCCGACCTGCCGGTCGATGCGTACCGGACGGACCGGCGCTGGTACTCCGCGGGGCTGCAGATCGCGGATGTCTTCGACCGTCGTGCGGTGAGCGTGCACTCTCACCAACGCCACCCCGTCACCGATGTCGCCGAGACGTGGGACGGCGTCATCGGCACCCAGCGGGAGGTGGCGATCGCGGACCGTCCCGTCAGTGTCGACCTCGCCTTCCGGGGTCGCCCGCAGCTGTCGGTGGATGCAGATCGCATCGCGACCCCGGTCGGCCCCCGCGCCCCCGTCGCCACCGCAGAGCTCACCGAGAACCCCCATGTGCCGAGGCCCATCGCGAAGGTGCTCGAGGACGACGAGTGGCACGCGGGCGGGGCGATGCGCTATCTGTACCGACGCGGCTACGATGTGTACGCGATCGAGTCCGTCCTCGCCGCGGGGGCACTCGGTACAGCAGCGACGCGTCGACTGGTGCCCACGCGCTGGTCGATCACCGCGACGGACGATGCGGTCGGTGGGTTGCTGCGCGGGCAGATCCGCAATCACCCCTCGATCGATGCCACCGAGGTGTACCATGCCTCGCACCTGGGCAACGCCTTCTGGGTCATCCTCACCCCCGGCAGCTGGGAGTACGAGCTGGTGGAGCTGCAGGCACCCGGCAGCATCTGGAACCCCACCGCGACGGCGGTGCACATCGGCTCCGATCACGAGGGGGTCGATGGCCGCAGCGGCTACGTGACCGAGACCGCGGGTGCGTACCACGCCGCCCGCCTGGGGGTCCTCGAGGCGCTGGCGGACCGCGGGCGGACGGCGACCGCGCTCATCATCCGCCACATCAGCGACGACTACTACGCACCCGTGGGGGTGTGGCTCGTCCGTGAGACCGTCCGCGACGCCCTCGATGGGTCTGCGGCGCCCGCGGAGTCATTCGATGCCGCACTCGATGCCGTCTGTGCACAGCTCCCCGTGGACCGCCCACGGCTGCAGCGGGTGTCGACGGTCGCGGCGGGGCGACAGCAGTCGCTCAGCGCGTTCGGGTGATCACTCCGCGGCGGCGGGTGCGTCGCCGGCGCTCTCTCGCACCGTGCTGATCAGCGCCGCGGCCGTCGGGAAGATCTGCGCGTCCGTCTCCTCGATGATCGTCGCCAGCGTGGTGGGGCCCGCGGGGGTGCGGATCTGGATCTCGCCGGCCCGCGCCACCAGCTGCGACCGCGGCAGCGGGTAGTGCAGCCTGGCGGCCACCCGGGCGATCGGTGCGCCATCGACGGGCTCATCCGCCCCCAACGACACCGTGGGGGCTGTCTCCGCGTCGTCATCGCTCATGTGCATCATCCGGTCGACCGGGGAATAATGCTGTCGTCCCACCGGTGTCGGACCCACGTCTGACACAGCATTTTACGCTCGCAGCATCATCGTCAGCCATGACGAGCCTCGCACAGGCGTATCACGGTGACCGGGGTGGCCCCGGTCGTGCCCGCATCATCACCGGTGTGGTGGTGTTCTGCGTCGGTGCGGTCTTGGTCGTCGGAGGCACCGTCACGACCACGACGCAGCTGCTGTATGGCACCGACGCTGCGGCGCTGACGGCCAAGCGCCACCTCGGAGGCATCCTGGCGGGGCTGGGCGTCCCCGCGGTGATCCTGGGGATCTTCACCGTGCTGCCGTCAGGGCGGATCAGCAAGGCAGGGGCGGTCATCGGTGCGGGGATCGCGGCGATGGGTGTGGCGCTGTTCGCGTACGCCTATCCGTGTCACTGGAGCGGGTCGACGTGCGCCACGGCGGGTGCGGACCTGACGCTCATGACGGTGGGGCTGTACGGCGTGGGGTTGCTGGGGACCCTCTGGGCGCTCTTCGCCGGCCTGGCGACGACGAAGATCCGCAACGACCCGGGGGGCACCGCACGCATCGAGGTCCAGAAGCTCGGTCAGACCCGCTACATCCCCACGGGTGCGCCTGCGCGGGGGCACTCGTCGGTCGGGGTCGCAGGGCTGCAGACGCCGACGGCCACCAGCGCCGACGGCGGATTGACGGCGGAGCCGCTGCGCACCCCACAGCCGGCAGACAGCGTCCACTGCGGCACCTGCGCACGCTTCGAGTACCGCCGGACCTCCGCGGGGATCCGCCCGTACTGCCGCGAGCACACGGAGTACATGGACGACCTCGACCCCTGTGACAGCTACGCCCCCCGTCAGTGACAGAAGTCGGTCACAGCGTCTGCATCCCACGTGTTCAGCACGGCATCCGCGGTGGCCCAGCCCCGGCGGGCGGTGTGGACCCCATAGCGCATGAGCGCGAGCTGATCGGTGCCGTGCGCATCGGTGTCGATCACGATGGTCGCACCCGCATCGACCGCCACGCGGATGAACTCACTCCGCAGGTCCAACCGTGCGGGGTTGGCGTTCACCTCGAGGGCGGTCTGCGCATCCGCTGCGGCCGCGGCGACCGCCTCGATGTCGATCGGCAGCCCCTCACGCTGGCTCCGGCGCATCCCCGTGGGGTGGCCGATGATGTCCACCAGGGGATGCTCGATGGCCGTGATGATCCGGTCGGTGGCGGTCTCGCGGTCCTGGTCCAATGCACTGTGGGGTGAGGCGACGACGCAGTCGAGCGCCTCGAGCGCGGCATCCCCCGTCGAGAGCGCACCATCGGCGGTGATGTTGGTCTCGACCCCCGTCAGCACGGTCATCTCGACCGCCTCGGCCGCCGCACGCACCGCATCCGCATGCTCGAGCAGCGCGGCATCATCGAGACCCATGTTCGCGACCACTCCCGGACCACTGGCGTGGTCGCACACCGCATAGTAGTCATAGCCCCGATCTGCCGCGGCTTCGAGCATCGCTGCGATGTCTGCCCTGCCGTCGGAGGCCGTCGTGTGGGTGTGCAGGTCACCGCGGATGTCCCCCGGCCTCACCAGTGCGGGCAGCTCATCCGCCGCGGCGGCTGCGATCTCCCCGTGGTCCTCCCGCAGCTCCGGGGGGATCGGCGGCAGCCCCACCGCCTCGTACATCGACGCCTCCGTTTCGCCAGCCACACGCGCACCCTCCCGCTCAGCATCGGTGAGCTCGAAGGTGCCGTACTCGTTCATGGTGAGCCCCCGGTCGAGTGCCCGGTTGCGCAGCCGGACGTTGTGCGCCTTCGACCCTGTGAAGTACTGCAGCGCGGCGCCGAAGCTGTCCGGTTCGACCACCCGCAGGTCCACCTGGTGGCCCCCCACGCGCACCGACGTCTTCGTCGCACCCGTCTGCAGGACCTCCGCCGTGCGGTCCCACCCCACCAGATGGTCCGTCACCGCCTCGGCGTCCGTCGTCGCAACGAGCACGTCGATGTCCCCGATCGTCGCGCGCCACCGGCGGATCGACCCCGCCAGCGCCACCTCATCTGCATCGGCGTGGCCGCTGAGGTGTGCGACCACATCCTCTGCAAGCGGGTAGACCTGCCCGATCGGGGTGCGGGCGGTCGCCGTCCGAGCGAACTCGATCTGCTCGCGGATCGTCGCCTCGGTCTTCTGCCCGAACCCCTCGACCGTCTGGATCTCGCCTGCCTCCGCGGCAGCCTCCAGCTCATCGAGGTCTGTGATCTGCAGGGCCGCATACAGCGCGTACACGCGCTTGGGCCCCAGCCCCTCGACCCGCTGCAGCGCCTGCATGTCGACCGGCACCGCCGCACGCTCCTCCTCGAGCGCGGCGATCTCTCCCGTCTCGAGGTACTCGATCACCTTCGCTGCGGTCGCCTCGCCCACCCCCTCGAGCGCCTCGAGTGCCTCCGGTCCCTCCGCGGCGAGCGTCTCGACGGGCGCGGTCGCCTGGCGGATGGCATCCGCCGCGTTGCGGTACGCCCGTGGACGGAACGAGCCGTCCTGTGCGTCCAGCCGGTCCGCAAGCTCATCGAACAGCGCGGCGACCTCGCGGTTCCGGCTCACGGCTGCGCCCTCCTGGCGTGCATGTGCCGGATAGCTCTGCCAGCAGCTTCGGTGTGTCGGGACCAACAAGGTTCAAGCCACCCGGGCCGCCAGTGGGGGACATATGGGTCTGTTCGACCGCCTGCGTGGCGATTCCGCCCCGCGTGTGGCACTGATCGGGATCGACGGGGTGCCACATCAGCTGCTCGCGGACAACCCTGATGTGTTCCCGACGTTCGCCGCGATCGCAGAGGCGGGCTCGGCGGGGCCGATCGACTCGATCGTCCCCCCCGAATCCTCCGCGTGTTGGCCGGCGATCACGACGGGTGTGAACCCCGGCAAGACCGGTGTGTACGGCTTCCAGGACCGGGAGGTGGGGTCGTACGAGACGTACATCCCCATGGGCCGTGATGTGCAGACACCGCGCATCTGGGACCGGCTCGCCGATGCCGGTCGGCGGGCATCCGTGCTGAACGTCCCGGTCACGTTCCCCCCACAGCGGGGGATCGACCGGATGGTCGCGGGGTTCCTCTCCCCCTCGCTGGAGAAGGCGGCGCATCCCCCGGAGTTCGCCGAGACACTCGCCGCCGATGGCTACCGGATCGACGTCAATGCGAAGCTCGGTCATGATGATGACAAGACGGCGTTCCTCGAGAACGCCTCTGAGACGATGGAGGCCCGCCACCGGGCGTTCATGGATGTGCTCGCGACGGACGATTGGGACCTCTTCTGTGGGGTGTACATGACGACCGACCGCATCAACCACTTCCTCTTCGATGCGTACGCCGACCCGACCCCGGCGTACGAGGAGTTCATGGACGTGTACCGACGGCTCGACGGCTACATCGCGGAGATCTGGGAGGGTCTCGACGAGGACACCGCGCTGATCATCATGTCGGACCACGGCTTCACGCGGCTGCATCATGAGGTCCACTGCAACGTCTTCCTCGAGCAGGAGGGGTGGCTCTCGTTCCGTGATGATGATCATGCGGACCTGGCCGACATCGCCCCTGCATCGCGGGCGTTCTCGTTCATCCCGGGCCGGTTCTACCTCAACCTCGAGGGGCGCGAGCCCGAGGGGTGTGTGGCCGCAGACGAGTACGAGTCGGTGCGCGATGAGCTGCGGACGCTGCTCGAGGGGATGACGGGCCCAGACGGCGAGCCGGTGGCCGACCGCATCGTCGACGGGGAGGCGGTGTTCCGGGGTGACCACGCGGGGATCGCACCGGACCTGGTGATGCTCCCGCACCACGGCTTCGACCTGAAGGCCGGCTTCGCCGGGGGTGAGGAGGTGTTCACCACCGGGCCACGGACGGGGATGCACGCGTTCGACAACGCCACGCTGTACAGCGATGTGCCCGATCTCGACCTCGCGGAGGCTGACATCCTGGATGTGGCACCGACGATCTTCGAGCTGATGGAGGCGGAGTACGACCGCACGATGTTCGATGGCGTGAGCCTGCTGCAGGCGTGAGCCGGCCCCACGACCACGGTCCACCGACAGCCCGTGGAACCACATAGGAGGCCGCACCAGCCGCGGGCATGCCACAGGCCCCCCAGCTGCTCCGGCGCATCCTCACCGCACACCCGTGCACCGACATCCACATCCCGGCCCCCCGCTCGGGCCAGCCGATCACCGTCGTCACCCCGACCGGGCCGGTGCGCACCCGTCATCGCCCCACCGATGCGTGCATCGACCGGCTGGTCGCACTCGGCCGTCGTGCCGCCGACCGCCCCTTCGGCACCGCAGACCCCACCCTCGATGCGGAGATCACCGTCGCCGGCAGACGCTGTCGCCTCGCCGCGGTGGGCCCCCCGCTCGCGCCGGCGGTCGCGATCACCATCCGGGTGCACCCCGAGCAGCATCGCACCCTGACGGATCTCATCCGCGGTCGCATGCTCCCGGCGCGGCTCGCCGCCTGGCTCCGCGACCGCCTGCGCGCAGGTGGTGCCACGCTGATCGCGGGGCCACGTGGCGCAGGCAAGACCACCCTCTGTGCGGCGGCGATGGTCGCCCTGCGGGCGGACACGCGCATCATCACCATCGAGGACACCCCCGAGCTGCCTGTCGATGCCCTCCGTCGGGCGGGACGGGACATCCAGCCGCTGCGGGCCGACCCCACGAGCACCACCCACACCCCGACCGACGCCGTCCGTGCGGCCCTCCGCCTCGGCGACAGCGCCCTCATCATCGGGGAGGTGCGCGGACCCGAGGTCGCCGCCGTCTACGAGGCGATCCGCGTGGGTGCACAGTCGGAGGCCGTCCTGGCGACCATCCATGGTGGCACCCCGCAGGCGGTGCGCGACCGCATCACCATCGACCTGGGTGTGTCTGACCGGAGCTTCCGGCACACGGATGCGATCGTCTGCTGTGGCCGCCACGGCGGTCGGCACCTGGTGACGCAGGTCGTCACCGTCGACGCGGAGGGGTTCACCCCCGTCTTCACCCATCCCGATGCCCCGATGGATGCGCCTGCGGCCTGACCGCGCGAGCGTCCTCCTCACGCTGGCTGCGGTCGTGCACAGCTGGGCGGTCATCACGCTCACCCCCGCGTGGGGGCTCACCACGCATGCGATGATCGCCGCCGCCAGCGGGGCCATCGCCCTCTGCTGCCGGTGGGGCCTGCGCCGCCTCCGTCTGCAGCACCGCCGCCGGCGCTGGGCGGGCTCGCTCCCCGAGGCGCTGCTGGTCCTCGGGAGCCTCTTGCGCGCCCATCGGGTCCCCGAGCGGGCGATCGGCACGGTCGCCGCGACGGCGCCGGCCATCCTCACCCCCACGCTCGCACGGGCCGAGCATGCACCCCACACCGATGGGGGGTCGGTGCTGGCGGCCCTGCAGGAGGCACTCTCCGCGCAGGCGTGGACCCATCCCGTCTGCGCCCAGCTCCGCGCGGCGGTCGACCGGGCCGACCCCGGCGGGTTCGACCGGGCGGAGCGGCAGGTCCTCGCCGCCGAGCGCGATCGGCTCCACACCGCCGCAGACCGGCTGCAGACGCAGCTGACGGCGGTGTTCCTCCTCGGGGTGTTCGGCCCCCTGGCGGCGGTCGGCCTGCTGCCTGCGGCGAGCGCCGGTGGGCTCGCGGTCGCCCCGCCCACGGTCGCCGTCATCTATCACCTGTGGGTCCCGCTCGGGCTGCTGACGGGCGTGGTCCTCATCATCGTGGGCCCACTCGGCGCGCTCCACCCTCCCGCCCCCCTGGAGGTGCCGGTGGGCGGTCTGCCCCGTGCACTCCCGGTCGGCGTGAGCGCGGGCGCGGCGGCGGGGCTCGTCGGTCACCAGGTGGTCCCCTGGGCGGGGCCCCACCTCGTGGTCGCCGTCGGTGTGGGGGTCACCGCACACGTGCAGACGGCTCCGCACCTCGCGGGAAGCCATGCACGCACCGCGATCCACACCGCGCTCCCGGACCTGATGGCCACGCTCGCTGCGGTGCTCACCGCCGGCGGCGCACCGGAGCGCGCCATCGCTGCGGCTGCGGCCCCGACTCCCATGGGGCGCGTCTGCACGCGGGTCGACTCCCGGCTCCGTGCGGGCGCATCGCTGTCGGACGCACTCGATGCGGCGGTCGCCACCGCACCCACGACCCCCCGGCTGCAGCGATGGGCCGTCCACTACCGGGTGGCGGCGGGGCTGGGCACCGCTGGTGGTCCCCTGTGTGCATCCGTCGCGGGCGCGTGGCGTGCGGCGGATGCGGTGCGGACGGAGGCACTCCATCGCCTCGGCGGCCTCATCCGCATGTGCACCCACACCGGCGTGGTGGTCGGGCCCATCATCGCGGGGACGACCGTCGCCATGCTCGGTGCACTCACCGAGACCACCCTGACGGGCCGGCCACTCACCCCCCAGGCGGCGGGCCCACCCGTGGCGTCGACCGTGCTCACGATCGCGCTCCTGCTGCCCGCGCTGGGCGTGCTGCTGGAGCGGGGACGCGTGGGGGCGGTGGTGGTGCGACAGGCGGGCCATGCGGTCGCGCTCGCGATGGTCATCTTCACCATCACGGTCCACCTCGTCGGCCGGCTCATCTGAGCGGTGGTTCAAGCCAGATGCCGCACCAGCGGCGGGCATGCTCGGGCCACCCGTCGACCTCGCCCAGACCGCCCTCGCGGTGGGGGTGGTCTCCGCTGCGTGTGTGGGTCTCTTGCTGAGCGTGCCCACAGGCGCACCTCCCGATGCGGCCGCTGTGGCCGCATCGATCACGGCCGTCTCGACCGCCGCCCCACCGGCGTCACGCACGGTGGCCGTCGATGCTGATGCGATCACCGTCGCCCCTCACCGGATCACCCTGCATCGGGGTGCACGCCGTGCGTCTGCCGCGGTCACGGGCCCCCTCGCGATCGCCACGGCGCCCCCGCAGAGGGGGGCGACCTGCTCCGCCGGGGCGCTGCGGTGGGTCACCGCCCCGGTGACGCTCCCCACCGATGGTCAGCTCCGGATCACCCACCGCCGCTGCGGGACGACCACGGTGGTGCTGATCGATGTCTGATCGCGCGGTCAGTCCCCTCTCCGCACTCATCGTCACCGCCGTGGTGCTGCTCGCTGTCGGGCTCTACCTGCAGACGATGCACGCGACGGTCCACGCGCTGCTCGAGCTGCGCCAGCTCGGGCCCAGCCTCCCAGAGCCACCCCCCTGCAGCTGGACCCTCCCGGAGCTGGAGGCGATCGCACAGGAGCGGGGGCTCGCCATCGAGGTGGTCCGCACCGACGGACGCCACCGGGTCGGCCCCCACACCGGTGGAGGGGCCCCCCCACAGGTGCGGGTGAGCACCCTGCAGATCCGCCATCGGTGTGAGCAGGTCCTGCTCACGGTCAGGGGGGCAGCGTGAACCATCTCATCGATGGGCTGCTCACCCTCACGGTGCTCGCCGCGGCGGTGGTCCTGCTCGTGACCGCCGCGCCTCCTGTGGCGGAGCCCACGCAGGACGCCGCCGAGATCCGGCGTCATCTGCTGCATGCGGATGGCCGCTACGGGAGCCTCCGGGCGGACATCGCCGTCGCGACGGTCACCCAGCTGCGGGTCGATGGTCACCGGATGACGACCGCTCCGGTCGAGACCCCTGTGCTGTTACCCCCTGACACGCAGCTGCGGTGCCAGCTCACGGGCGTCCCCGACACCCACACCGCCGTGCGCAGCTGGGGGCGGCGCGATACGCCGGCCACATCGGTGGCTGCGATGACGATCCCACTCCCCGAGCTCGCCCCGCAGCTCGCTGCCAACCGGACGGTCCGGGAGGGCCTCACCCGCATCTACGACGGGTTGCCCCGACCACCGCCGTCGGTCCACTGCGTGGTGAGCAGCGCCGGATGACCGCGGAACCCGCGCGGATCCCGCTCGCGGTCGTCGCCGTGGTCTGTCTGAGCATCTCCGCGGCCATCGTCCCCACGCTGAGCCCGCCCATCATCCTCGCAGACGACTTCCGTGCCGACCGCCTCACCGCCGTCGCCGAGGGGGAGCTGACCGCTGCGGTCGGTGAGGCCGGGGTCTTCGCCGCCCACGCGAGTGCGTCCGCCCCCCTGCTCGAGCCCTCGACCACGCTCGTGCCGGGCGACCCCTTCGTGGTGGGGATGCGCATGCAGGCCGCCGCAGCGTTGCTCCGGCGGTTTCCGATCGTCCACCAGACCGCCGGTGCTGAGGTCGCGATCCACCTGCCCACCCGGGAGCTCCCGGAGCTGGCGCGGGCGGTCCGCATCGACCCGGTCGACGACGGGGAGGCGTTCCGACTCGCGGTCGATGGGCTGCAGCAGCGGCTGCAGATCGACGGCCGGACCCAGCGGCAGACCCGTGCTCATCACACCACGGTCGACCTGCCGGTGTTCGCGATGCATCGGACGGCCGCCCGGCTGCAGCAGCGGCTGGTCGCCCCCATGGAGGCGCCGGGGACGACGCGGACGGTGACCGCCGCCATGAGCGCGCTGGCGACCGCACGTGGCGTCGGTCGGTACCGTGGCGCACCCATCACGAACGTGGTCCGCAACGACCAGCTGGCGCTGGTGGTGAACGCAGCGGCACTGGCCGACCAGCAGGCGGTCCTCGGGGAGGTCGCCCCCGCGGCACACCGCGGACTGCGCCGGGAGGCCCTCCGGGTGGGGATCACCGAGCTGGGGACCGTCACCGGGACCACGCCGGTGACGGACCGCCTCATCGCCCGGCTCCCGGCGCCGACGGACCCCGGCGGCATCCGCGTGCGGACCGGGGTGAGCGCGGACCGAGCTCTGGTCGCACTCACCGACACCGCCTCGCTCAGCCGCCGGCTCGTGGAGGCTCACCGCATCCATCTCGACACCGCCGTCACACTCACCCCCCTCTCGCGGCCGCCGCTGCCCCCACATCCCCCTCCATCGGGTGCACACGCGGTCGCCGGGGAGACGACCCGGCGGACGGTCACACTCACCCACACCACCATCGAGCGCACCGGCCGACAGACCGAGACCGGCTACGAGCTCGCACGCGCACGCGGGACGGTCCAGATCACCACGACCGCGGTCCGCAGATGGGCTGCAGGGACCGAGCGCACCACGACGACCGTCCAGACCACCGAGACGCACCAGCTCGCGGCCACCCTCTCGATGCGGCCCGCACCCATCGCCGGCGCCGATCGGCCGGTGCCGTTGGCACCCATCGCCGACCGCATCGCCGACCGCGCGCTGGCTGACTGGGAGCGCGGACTGGCGTCCATCACCGAGACCGCCGTCCTCCAGGACCGTGTCCGACATCGCCGCACCGTGGTCGCCCCCGTCGGTCCCCGGGTGCAGCGACGCCTCACCGCCGCACTGGCGGCCGACCGTGCCCGGTACGCAGCCCACGCCCGTCGCATCGATCCGGTCCACGCGATCACCCACGGCCCACCGCCTGCGACGCAGCTCGCGCGGTCGCTCCCGGCGCTGGAGGTGCCCCCACGCTACCACAGCATCGATGAGCGCGCGCTCATCAGCATCCGCATGGCGTACCGTCAGGCCGTCCTCGACGACCTCGCACGCCGGGCCGCCCAGACCGACGAGGTCAGCTCCACCCTCGCGTCGGTGGGGCTGGAGCCGCCCCCGACACTCCCCGAGCAACAGGCGGGCCCCGGCCGCTTCGACCTGCGGGTGACCCCCGGCTACCTCTCGATCCGCCCGGTCGACGGCTCGGGGCTGTCCGCGGTGCCCAACACCACCTCCGTGGTCCCCCTCGTCGTCCGCAATCAGAACCTCGTCTCACTGCCGTATGAGGGGGCGATCGACGCGATCGTCGACCGCGTCGCACCCGAGCGCACCGTCGATGCCCGCCAGGCGGCGAGCGTCCTCGACGCCCTGCCCGCAGGCCACCCCGCCAGTGGCCCCCTGCGCCGCGGTCTCGCGGAGGCGATGGCCCACCCCGCGGAGGTGAGCGTGCGGCTGCTGCGGCCATCGCTCGGTGCGGGCGCCGACCGGCGTGTGGACACGGCACTGGCGCAGCTCCCGCTGACCACCCAGCCCGCCGCGTTCGCCGATGGCCGACTCGCCACCGCGATGACCGACGATCCCGTGCTGCGGGCCCGCCTCCGGGTGGCCCATCGCGAGGCCATGCGCGATGTCGACGGCCGCATCCCTGCGGCGCTGTTGGACCCCATCGCCCGCGGTATCACCGCGTCCGTGAGCGACGCTGCCGCAGATCGCCTGGATGCGGCGGTGCGATCCCGGCTGCCCACGGGGATCCCGATCAGCCCCACGCTGTCCCCCTGGGTCGCGACGGTGAACCTGTGGCAGCTCCAGGCGGAGGGGCAGTACCTCCGGATGACGCTCACGGACCCCGAGAGCGGACTCCGGTACGTGCGTGCCGGCCAGCCGGTGCGCGTGCACACCGCCGATGCGGTGCACACCATCGGCGTCGCCCGCCGCCTGCAGATCGACGTCGACACCATCATCGTGGCGGCGGTCCCCCCCGGCCCTCCGGGCATCGGCGACATCGAGGGTGGCCGTGATGAGCGCTCGCCGGGGTTCGACCGCGGCCCCCACTGCCTGCCCGAGCATCCGCGCTGCCCGTACGCGGTGCGAAACGGGTTTGCCGCCGGCTGACCCAGCTCCCGCATGCTCGTCGACCGATACACCGCAGAGCTCGCGGACGCCGATGCGCTGCTCGCGGCCTACCATGAACCCCTGCTGGCGGTCGACCCCAGCGTCGGGCCCGCCACATCGCTCGATCTCGCGGATGCGGCGGCGGTGCTCGCGAGCGCACCTGAGTCACCCCCGGCGGAGACGATCGTCGCCGAGGTCCGCGACCACCTGCTGCTGCTGATGACGCTCGCGGTGGTCGATGTCGACACCCTCGCGGGGAGCATCGATGCGGACCTCAGCGGCCAGGAGGTGCAGCAGGCGATCGAGGGGCGGAGCCGTCTCCCGCTGGCGACACTGGCGGAGCTGCAGTTCGCCCTCGAGCGGCGTGCGACCCGATGAGGGCGGTGATCATCGGGTGTGGCTACGTGGGGCGCGTCCTGGGCACACTCCTGCGTGCGGGCGGACACTCGGTCGTCGGTGTCGCCCGCAGCGCGGACTCCCACGCGGCGATCGCCCGCCGGGGCATCACCCCGCACGCCGCCGACATCACCCAACCGGCGACGGTGGATGCACTCCCCGATGCGGAGTGGGTGGTCGTGGCCGTCTCCTCGGGTGGGGGCGACGCCGCGGCCGCCCGGGCGGTCTTCGAGACGGGTCTCACGACGGTGATCGACAGCTACGCCGGCCGGCAGATGCCCCCCGACCGGCTGGTCTACACCTCCTCCTCGAGCGTCTACGGCGATCGCGACGGTGCCTGGGTCGACGAGACGACCGCACCCGCGCCTCAGACGGAGAAGACCGCGGTGCTCGCACGCGCAGAGGAGGTGGCGATCGACCACAGCGCGGCGGCGGGCCTCGACGGCACCGTCTGTCGGTTCGCCGGACTGTACGGCCCCGGTCGCTACCGGCTGGGGCGATACCTGGATGAGACGGTGACGGGCGGGTATCTCAACATGGTCCATCGGGTGGACGCCGCAGGGGCGATCGCGCATCTGCTGCAGAGCGACCGCGGCCGCGGGCAGGTGGTCAACGTCGTCGATGACCGCCCCGTCGACCGACACGCGTTCGCACGCACACTCGCTCAGCTGGCCGGCGTCACACCACCCCGTCGGCAGCCACTGCGGGACCGCCTGGCGGACGCCTCGCTGTCAGCGGGTGCTCGACGGAGGCTTGCCGCGCAGAAGCGTGTCTCGAACGGCCGACTGCGGTCGCTGGGCTACCGCCTCCGTCACCCCACCTTCCGCTCGGGCTATGCGACCCCACTGGCCCAGCGGCACCGCGGCTGACTCAGCCGACCTCGCGCCACTGCAGATCACACGCATCACACCGGCGGATGCGATGGGGGAGATCATCAGGATCGAGCGTGCGCAGCCGCTGCCCGCAGTTCCCACAGTGCAACCGGCCGAAGGTGTCGCGGGTGACTGCGCGACGGCGGACCGCCCGTCGGATGCTGTCCATACCCCCCCGCATCACCGCAGGGACATAAACACAGGAGGGCTTTTCGCGGTCCCCCCCAAGCCGACGCATGGAGTACACGCAGCCGTCGGTCGCGACGCTGCATGATCTCGGTGCGGTGGCGGTGGAGGTGCCCCTCGAGAAGGTGACCGTCGTCGTCCCGATGACCGCCCGTGAGGCGATGACGCTGCCCACCGAGCGCGTGCTGGAGACGCTCGCGGCGGTGGGTCCAGCGGGGGTGGTGATCCCGCTGCGGTGTGCGGCGACGGAGCTGTCGGCGACGACTAGGTGGCTGCGACGGTTCGACCTGCCGCTGACGCTCCTGTGGTGTGACAGCCCGCAGATCGGGCAGCTGCTGGCGGATGCGGGGATCGCCGGCCCGCGGGGCAAGGGGCGGGACGTGTGGCTCGGTCTCGGTGTCGCAGCGGCGGCCAGCGAGTACGTCGTCGTGCATGATGCGGACACGAT
Source organism: Haloquadratum sp. (assembly GCA_031580685.1). Lineage (GTDB taxonomy): Archaea > Halobacteriota > Halobacteria > Halobacteriales > Haloferacaceae > Haloquadratum. The sequence continues at coordinate 77,963 of JAVLBV010000001.1, forward strand.
CAGCTACGATGCGAGCTACCTCCGACGCCTGGCGTACCCGCTCACCGCCGGATACGGCTTCAGCAAGGCGTACTACGCGCGGATCGAGGACCGCCGGCTGTACGGGCGGCTCGTCCGGCTGCTGTTCGCCCCGCTGCTCACGGCTGTCGCCGAGAGCCACCCCACCACGTTCGTGCGGTATCTCCGCAGCTTCCACTACCCGCTGGCGGGTGAGTTCGCCGCGACCGCTGCGGTCATCGGGGCGCTGCGACCCCCCCGGACGTGGGGTCTGGAGGTGGGGACGCTCGCGGACGCGTTCGACCTCCTGGGGCCGACGGGGACCGCACAGGTCGACCTGGGCCGGTACGAGCACCACCACCGCGCGGTCAGCGGTCCCGCCGGGCTGGAGGCGATGGCCCAGGCGGTCGCCGGCACGATCGTGAGCGTCCTCGCCGACCACGGGGTGGTCGTCGACACGGGGGCGATCAGTGCGCCGTACCGCGATGCGGCGATGCTGGCGCTGGACCGCTATGCGCTGGATGCGAGCTTCAACGGGCTGCGATATGACCGCGCCGCGGAGGTCGACCAGGTCGACGCGTACACCGCGGCGATCGAGCAGGCGGTCCCCCCCGAGCGGATGCCCGCGTGGGACGACGTGGCTCTGACACCCGCCGCGGTCACCGCGGCCTCCGCAGCTGCGCTCGCCGAGCAGGGCTCAAGCGACTCGGGGTCGTAGGGGAGCGCATGCATCTGGACGGGCTCCGTGGACGGCGCACGCCGCGGCGGGTCGCCGGGCGCCCGGCGGCGGTGCTCGTCCCCGTGATCGACCCCGATGGCGCGCCGCGACTGCTGTTCACCGAGCGGTCGCAGGAGCTCAGCGCGCACGCCGGGCAGATCAGCTTCCCCGGCGGTCGCGTCGAGCCGACCGATGCCGACAGGCGGGCGACCGCACTCCGGGAGGCGACCGAGGAGGTCGGCCTCGACCCCACGGAGGCGGAGGTGCTCGGGGAGCTGGATGAGATCACCACCGTCACCGGCTATGCGGTCCGCCCCGTCGTCGCGATCGTCCCCGCCCGCCGGTACCATCCCGACGAGTCAGAGATCGTCGCGGTGCATCCGGTCGCCCTCGAGACGCTGCTCGACACCAGCCTGTACGAGCGCCGCATCCGACCGACCGCCGAGACCGAGCGGATCGTCCACTACTTCCACCACGATCCGGTCATCTGGGGGGCGACGGCGCGGATCTGCGTGCAGCTGTTCGAGGAGACGATGCAGTGGCAGCCCCCGCCCGTCGACGCGGCGGTGATCGACGACCCCCGTGATGCGCTGCCCTGATCACTCCTCATCGACGGTGACCGCCGTCGTCGGCGACCGCTTGGGGATGCGCACCGACAGCGTCCCCGTCTGATCGACCGTCGCCTCCGCGCCGTCGGGATCGATCGCCGCCGGCAGCTCGACCGAGGTGGACAGCTGCATCCCACGACCGGGGTACCGCAAGACGTAGTCGGGGTCGAACGACCGGAACCGGTCGATCTCGACGGTGACGGTGCGCCCGACCGCCCGCACGGCCACATCCTCTGCACTCGCACCTGCGGCATCCACCAGCAGGTGGTACTCCGCGTCGGACTCCAGCAGGTCCGCGGGGATCTCGCCCATCTCCTGCATGCGTGAGACCCCCCGGCCGGCACGCTCGAGCCCCCGTTCGAGCAGCTCACGGCCGGCCTCGAGGACCGCCGTCATACCGCCAGCTCCCGCAGATGTGACGCCGACCCGCAGTACGGGCAGCTGAACGCATCGACGCCCACCTCCGAGGGCATCTCGTAGGTGTAGTGCAGCTCCATCATGTCCAGGGTGCAGTCCGGGTTCTCACAGGCGATCTCCACCGTGGTTGGCATGCCGGAGGGTTGACCGGCACGGACATAAGCATCTGGGCCTGCCGGCTCACATGACCACGCGTGTGTGGGGCATCGACTTCTCCGGGGCTGCTCACCCCGGAGCGCGCCTCGCACTCGCGGAGGCGACCCTGCAGGAGGGGGTCGTCCGGATCGGTGCGGTGGAGGCGGTCGCGACGCGGTGTGGGACCCCCTCCGCACGGGAGGCGGCGATCGCAGGGCTCACCGAGCTCGCACGGTCGGTGGGTCCCGACCGCGTGGGCATCGACGCCGCGCTGTCGCTGCCGCAGACGGCCCTGCGTGCACTGGGCGCCGACCGCTGGCAGCAGCTGCCCGCGGCGGTGCGCCGCCGGTGTCCGGATGCACGCGCGCTGACGGGCCTGGTGATCGATGCGGCCCCCCCGACGGGGCCGCGCTACCCGCGGCGTGTCACCGATGCCCGGACGGCCGCGCTCTCCCCGGTCCACTTCATGATCGCCGCACAGACGTACGCTGCGCTCACCGAGCTGCTGCCACGGTGGCGTGCGGTCGGTGATGTCGCGCCCCACGGCGGGGCACGGCCGACGCTCTGTGAGGTCTACCCCGCGGCGGCGCTGAGCGTCTGGGCGATCGCCTCGACCGGCTACAAGGGTGAGGACCCGCGGCACCGGGACCGGCGGGTGGCCATCATCGACGCGCTCACCGACACGGGTGCGGTGACCGTCGCGCCCGGGCCCCGCGCGGCGATGCTCGACCAGCCGGGGGGTGACCTGCTCGATGCGGCCATCGCTGCGGTGGTCGCGGGGCTCGCCCGGCCCACCGCACCCCCGGGCCCGCCGGCTGAGGGGGCGATCTGTGGGGGTGAGCCGACAGATTATCGCCCACAGTGTCCGTTGCTGCCGACATGAGCGTCCCCCGGATCACGATCGTGGACGGGTACGTGGATGAACCCGCGCACTTCGGTGTCCCCCCCTACATCGCGACGTACCCCCGGTACGTGTACGGTGCGGCCGTGGACGCGGGCGTCGACCCGGCCGCGATCCGCTACCACACGATCGACGCGCTGCGGTCGGACCGCGACCGCTACCGCGATGTGGCCTCGGCGGAGCTTCTGGTGTACGTCGGGGGGATGACCGTCCCCGGCAAGTACGTCGGCGGCACCCCGGCGACGCCGGAGGAGGTCCGCGAGCTCGCGTGGATCGCGGAGGGGGTGTCGATCATGGGCGGCCCCATCCGCTTCGGGGTGGGCGCGGAGAACGCGGGCGCCCAGGAGATGCACCGTGACACGCTGGACTTCGACCATGTGGCGATGGCGGACATCGAGGCTGCGGTGTTCGACCTGCTGGGTGCGGGGCTCGATGGGTTCACCCCGCGGTACCGGGAGACCGATGAGGCCGACCGGTGGGCCCGACTCGGCGCGTCCGTCGTCACCGACCACCCCTCCCATCCCGACCGGCTGATCTGCGAGATCGAGACGGGGCGGGGCTGTCCGTACCGCTGCTCGTTCTGCACCGAACCCATGTACGGCGACCCCCGCTTCCGGGATCCCGAGGCGATCATCGCCGAGGTCCGCGCGCTTGCGGCGGCGGGGGTCCGCGACTTCCGCCTGGGTCGGCAGGCCGACCTGCTCGCGTACGGTGGCGATGGCGAGGCGCCGAACCCCACGGCCATCGACCGACTGTATGCGGGGATCACCGCCGCCGTCGATGACCTCCGAACGCTGCATCTGGACAACATCAACCCGATCACGATCGTCCGCTTCCCCGAGCGCGCCCGCGCCGCGCTGGCGACGATCGCGCGGTACAACACGCCCGGGGACACCGCCGCCTTCGGCTTGGAGTCCGCAGACCCCGCCGTGCAGGCGGCGAACGACCTCAACGTGAGCGCTGAGGAGTGTCTCACCGCGATCGAGATCGTGAACGAGGTCGCCGGCTGGCGCCCGGATGACACCCATCCCCGGCTGCCGAAGCTGCTGCCGGGCATCAACCTGCTGCATGGGCTCGCCGGTGAGACCGAGGCCACCTACACGGCGAACCTCCGCTTCCTCGAACGTGTGCTCGAGGCAGACCTGCTCGTCCGGCGGATCAACATCCGGCAGGTGATGGCGTTCGAGGGGACTCCGATGGCCGAGACCGGCTCGGCGATCGCCATCGCCCACCGTGACCGGTTCCAGCGGTACAAGCAGCGGGTCCGCGAACGGATCGACCGCCCCATGCTGCGCCGCGTCGCACCCGTGGGGACCCGCCTGGACGGGGTCATCATGGAGTACCATGAGGGCGGCCGGACCTTCGGCCGGCAGCTCGGGACGTACCCCCTGCTGGTGGCGATCCCCGGCGAGCGGCCGCTGGGGTCGGTCTGCGACGTCGTCATCACCGACCACGGGTACCGGTCGGTCACGGGCGTGCCCTACCCGGTGGATCTCGACACCGCGACCCAGGCGGAGCTGCTCGCGGTGCCGGGCATCGGCGCGGCGACCGCCGGTGCGCTGCTGGCCGCGGCCCCCGGGGCAGATCCCACCCAGCTCGCCACCGACGTCGCAGACCCGAGGCTCTACTTCGGGGGGTGACCCTGTTCGACGACCGCGCCCAGTGCGTAGCTCCCCCGGACCTCCGTGATCTCGATGAGCACCCGCTCGCCCGGTGCGGTCTCCGGGACGATCACCACGAACCCCTGCTCGACGAGCGCGATGCCATCGCCCCGGCGTCCACGGTCGGTGATGCTCACCATCCGGAGCTCCCCGGACTCGACCGGGCTGACCGCCTCCGGTGGCTCCGGCGGCATGGCCACCGGCACGGGGACGCCCACCGACACCTCCAGCGGTGCATCCGGCAGCTCCGCGGCGACGGCCGAGGGCACCCGCAGGAGCCCACCCGCATCGTCCCGCTCGAGCTCGGTGGTGAAGCTCCGGGTGATCCCCAGCTTATCGAGCCGCATCGACCACCTCCAGCGGTCTCCCCTGCGGGTCCTTCGGCCCCTCCGAATCGAACACCACCAGCTCGGGCCCCGGCCGTGGGTCGTACCGGTCGAGCAGGGCGGCCGCCTCGATCAGCTCGACGATGGTGCGTTCGCGCAGGCGTCGCGCCAGCTGCCGGGCTGCGTCCGCATCGATCGGCTCGCCCACCCCCTCGCACTCATGCACCCGCAGGAGCCCCCCCGCACCGGCGGGTTCACCCGCCGTCGCGTGCTCCGGCTCCACCGCGAGACTGAACGGGTACGTCGCACAGACGCCCGGCCGATCCGCGTGCACCCGACAGCCACCGTCGGACGCATCAGCATCGTGGAACACACATCCACCGGTGGCATCCGTCGCCAGTGCCCACTCGAACGTCTCCCCGTGTGCGACCCCGTAGGGCATCGGCCGCGCCACCGACGTCCAAGACCGGTCGGTCCCCGCCTGGATCGCACGGACCTCGTGGGGGAAGATGGTCGCCGTGTGTGGCGCGGTCTGGGTCCCCGTACAGCAGTCCCCACAGTGCGTGCAGGCGAAGCCGACCGCCTGGATCTGTGCGGCCAGCGCGTCGATCGCGACGTCACAGGCCGCCTCGAGCGCGCTCTCGAGCCCCTCCATAGCCACCCCAGCGCGGCCTCCGGCAAAACGCCGCCGATGGCAACACCGCTATACCGATGGCTTGGCGATGCACCCCCGTGCGAGGCAAGCAGTGGTACCAGGCCGATGCCGTCGCTGCATCCTACGATGCGACCCGGTTCACCGGCGGTGGGCAGATCATCGATGCACGCGAGAAGGATGCCGTGCTCGACGCACTGGCACCGACGGAGGGGATGCACGTCCTGGAGATCGCCTGTGGGACGGGTCGGTTCACCGCGGCGATGGCGGCGGCGGGGGTGGACGTGACGGCGTTCGACATCTCATCGGCGATGATGCGCCGGGCGGAGGGTCGGATCGACCAGGCGGGACACGGCGACGCCGTCCGGTTCATCCGGGGGGATGCGGCGCGCTTGCCGTTCGAGACGGACAGCTTCGATGCGGTCGTCGCCATGCGGTTCCGGCATCAATGCTAAAATCAAGCCCTTCGAACAGGCTAATGGGGCCTTCTGGGG
>JAVLBV010000200.1:0-563 GCA_031580685.1 Haloquadratum sp.
GTCGTCAATCTCCGTCTGCAACAGATCGAGGACGTACTCGCGGTTGCGATTCGGCGGTGACGGTGGTTGTGCAGCGCTCATGCAGTCCTCCGCCAGCGGTTGATATGCCGCCAGATGATGCGAGGCTGGTAATCCAACGCCAGCCACGTCAAGATGAGCGTGCCGACGAAGGCGAACACGATCGGACCCAATACCGCACCGAAAACGGTGACTGTCACGTCAACCAGTCCTTGCGCGCTGATGATGAACGCCAACGCCACCAACAGCGATTCGTTCCCATCGATCAGCGTGCGGCCGCCATTGTAGTCGAGCTCGGTCTCCAAGCCGGACTTGATCAGCTCGCGAGCTGCCTCGGACTTTGATGCCAACGCCCGCGATCGTCTATACTCCTCGAATCGCATCCACAGATGGCTATCATCTGGAACGCTTGCGGCAATCGTTTCCGTGCCCATACGCTTTTGAATATTCGCGAATCGCTAAATACCAACCGACGCCATTTTTCAGATTCGCAGAATCCTTTAAAATTCTAATCGCTTTATATGCGAATCTGTCTGTATGCCAAT
>JAVLBV010000201.1:0-558 GCA_031580685.1 Haloquadratum sp.
GTGTCGTTCCTTGTCCATGTGTACCCCTGTGTTTCGGGTGGAAACCGTCGCACAGCCGCAGACAGCACCGATACGGGCGGGGAGATCCCCACAATCTCTACTGTGTCGGGTTCCAGTTGTTGCAAACGAAGCAAATGAAAGAAGGGTACAAAAGCATACCTATGTCATACATCTGTCCGACAGGTGTCAGGGGCACCGTTGGATCACCCGTTGGCTGCAACCGCCGACAGACCTCCTGAAACGCCTGGTATCACTAATTTGACGCTGTGTGGTATCCACCTCCCCATCGCATCGCGGCAGCAACACCCACCCACCCCTTCATTTCCACTCCAGGCCTGAGAACCTCCAATCATGACCCTACCTTCGCATGGAAACCGTTATGTATGTTATGAGAGAAGTGGTCCGTAGTGCTAAAGATAAACAGTTTTAGATTAAGTATTAACAATCTGGGATCGGCGAGTTCGGCCTGGGTTGCCGCTTCCAGGTGAAGCGAAGGGGTGCGGTGTCTGACGCAGCGATTAAGTACGGCATCGTGGCATATCCTGCAAGACACGCGAG
>JAVLBV010000202.1:0-553 GCA_031580685.1 Haloquadratum sp.
CGATGAGGACATCCGCAAGCGGATCAAGCTCTTCATGATCGAGAACGGGTGGGAAGGTTGAGATGGTATCCTTGCCCGTCAGGCTGGGGCTGCAGGTCTGTGGAACTCACCACAATCTCGCTGGCGCTGGTGACCGCCCTGCTCATCGTGCCGCTGCCGCTGGATCTGCTCGCGATCCCCGTCGAGGCGTCGGTGCCGTACTTCCACCTGTACACGGGCTTCCGGTTCATCGCCATCGTGGTCGCCCCGCTCGCCGCCGCCGCCAGCAGCATCCTCATCGGTCGGCGTGCCGCAGCGCCCCCCGGGCCGCTGCGGCGTGCCGCCGCCGTCGCGATCGTCACCACCGTCGGCACGCCACCGGTCGTCGCCCTCCTCGTGGGGGTGCGGGCGCTGCTGCCCGGGGCGGTCCCGCTCGTCGCCTCGGTGCCCGAGCTGCTTGCGGTCGTCGCGGTGGGTGGGTGGCTCCACTGGAGCCCGGTCGCGCTGGCGCTCATGGGCCCGCCCCTAGTGGGCCTGGGGTGGTGGCGGGGCCGACACTGACGTGCGGGGCACG
>JAVLBV010000203.1:0-550 GCA_031580685.1 Haloquadratum sp.
GACCCGTGATGCTGGAACATTCAATCGCTCGAGGGCAGGTCCATCCTGGTCACCGGTGGGGTGGGCTCTGTGGGTCGTGTCCTGGTGGAGCGATGCCTCGAGGACGATCCCGCCGTGGTCCGGGTGCTGGATGTCGATGAGACGGGGTTGTTCAACCTGCGGGCACAGGTCGATGATGACCGCCTGCGGTATCTCGTGGGGGACGTCCGCGATCCGGACCGCCTCGAGCTGGCGATGCAGGAGGTGGACATCGTGTTCCATGCGGCCGCACTCAAGCACGTCGAGCTGAGCGAGTACAACCCCTTCGAGGCGGTCAAGACGAACGTCCTCGGTGCGCAGAACGTGATCAGGAGTGCGCTGCGGGCGGACGTAGAGACCGTCATTAACGTGAGCACGGACAAGGCATCGATGCCGGTGTCGGTGATGGGCGCGACCAAGCTGCTGACCGAGCGCCTCTTCAGCGCGGGGAATGTGTACAGCGGCCTTGGGGGCACCCGCTACGCGTCGGTCCGCTTCGGCAACGTGTTCGATTCGGCGGGGTCGGTCGTGC
>JAVLBV010000204.1:0-540 GCA_031580685.1 Haloquadratum sp.
CCAGCTGATGCCGCCGAGCGCGGCGATCATCAGGAAGACGATCGGGAGGTTCTCCAGCAGGATGCTGAACCACTGCTGGGACTCGATGACGAGCTGGTTCTGCGCGTTGGCGCTGACGTAGGTCATCGGCGACTCGACCACCGCATCGACCATCCAGATGACCACCGCGCCCGCACCCAGGGCTGCGAAGAACTGCACGAAGCCGACCGCCTGGTGCAGCTCCTCGCGGCTCATAGCTCAGGCACCTCGAACTCGAAGATGGCCTCGTCGCCGAGGAGGTCGCCTTCTGGGGCCGTGACCCCAGGGGTTCGACGCGGGAAGATGGGTCTGCCCGGCCCTCCAGACGACGGTATCGGGAAGTCGATCGTCGGCGACCCGCTCGAGGAGCCGCTCGGTGGACCGGCGATCGATGGGCTCGATGGCGGCGTCGATCGGCTTGGTGAGCCGCCCGATCCCGATGGCCCGAACGGATCGGACGGACTGCTCGGCCCACCCGGCGATGAGATCGGTGGCGATGGCCCGCCGATCGAGAACAGTCCG
>JAVLBV010000205.1:0-538 GCA_031580685.1 Haloquadratum sp.
GCGTGGCTGCAGGCGGGGTACAACTGGGTGCTGCTCGCCGTCGCCGTCGCGGTCGTCGGCTTCCAGGCGCTGACGACCGCCCGGCTGTACCGCCGGCAGGTGGGGATCATCGTCGCCGCGGTGACGATCGGCTGGTCGGCCAACCTCGCCTACGGGCTGTTCGGCTGGCCCGACCCCGCCGTCGACCCCACGCCGGTCGCGTTCGTCGCCTCCGGGCTGCTGCTGGCGGTGGGGTTCTACCGCGTGCAGCTCGGGGCGATCGCCCCCGCGGGGGCCCACCGGCTGCTCGCGGAGCTCGACGTCGCCGTCATCACCACCGACGCCGACGGTCGCATCGAGTACTGCAACGCGACCGCGGCCGCGCTCAGCCGCACCGCAGACCCCGTGGGGCGGCCGATCGGCCGCAGCTTCCCCGAGACGATCGCCACCGCCACGCCCGGACAGCACCGCGAGCTGCGCGTCGGGACCGACCCCCCACGTGACCTGGAGGTCAGCGCGTACGCCCGTTCCCGCCGTGATGGGCTGATCATCGTCGGTG
>JAVLBV010000206.1:0-537 GCA_031580685.1 Haloquadratum sp.
AATTCTTTAAATAATAATTCAGTTATCAGTTTCACAAAAGACCCGAGTTTGTGACATCGAAGAGCTCCTCGAGCTCACGATCGGGGCCGACCGCCGGGGGTCCTTTAAATACTAATGTCACCGTATTGTAAAACGACGACATCATGCAACTCAAACAATTCGAGCAGCGGGATGACAGCAAGGCAGTGTGGTTGACAGATGTGGAGCTCGACCAGCTGCTCGATCAGCTCGACGATGACATCCGCAGGTTCGGGTTGGGGCTCATGGCACGATCGGGCCTGCGCGTGGGCGAGGTCATCCAGGTGCGAGCCGAGGACCTGATCGACGGCGACGCAGGCAAGATGGTCCGGGTGTGGCAGGGCAAGGGGGACAAGTACCGCGAGGCTCCGGTTTCCCAAGAGAGCTACTGGATCGGCAAGGCCAACGATTGCAGCAGTGCATCGATCATCCCACACACACGCCGCTCCGTCCAGCGGTGGGTCGAGGACGCTGCTGGCGAGATGTTCCTGGAGACGGAGGACACCGGATGGACGTACG
>JAVLBV010000207.1:0-536 GCA_031580685.1 Haloquadratum sp.
CAGGTGGCGCGGACCGACGGCCTCCGCAACCTCACCATCACCGACAAGCTGCGGGTGAACCGGACCCAGGCGGACGCACTGGTCCCCGTGCTCACCCGCCTCGACAGTGCGCTGGCGACCGTGTCCGTCACCCGGACGGACCCGGTGGCTCCGACAAGCAGCACGCTCACCCTCGACGACACGGAAACCATCGCCGTCGACCTGCGTACCACAGCACCCCTCAGCGGCGTCACGGTCGACCTCACGAACGCGACCGCCGGCGGCGTGACGGAGCTGACGTTGGCGAACCTGACCGAGACCGTCCGTGGTGACGGGACCGCCCGCTACACCACGACGTTCCGTGCGGACACATCGGGTGGGCCCGTGGAGTATCACGCGTCGATCACCGCGATCGACGGCCACACGGACACCGACGGTGTCATCGACGGCTCGCGCCCGCTGCTGGTCCGCCCACCGGCGGCTGCGGGACCCGATCAGCCGGTGGAGGTCACGCCCACATCGCCGGTCGCCGAGGCGGTGGTGATCGCACCGGACAG
>JAVLBV010000208.1:0-534 GCA_031580685.1 Haloquadratum sp.
GAGTCGCCCACGGTGAGTGCGACCCCCGCGGCCTCGACCGCCGCACGGGCGTCGTCGCCCCACCGATGATGGTCGAACCACACGACGGAGTCGGTCTGGGCGGTCACCGGCGCCAATGCCTCGGCGATCGCATCGGCGTCGTCCGGACAGAGGTCGCAGACGTACACCGGCCGCCCGTCGATGCCCAGCTCCGTGAGCAGCGCGAGGCGCTCGAGGAGGTGGTACGGCCCCGTCGGCAGCACCGCCACCGTCGACTGCGGCACCGCGGTCTCGTCGGCATCATCCTGCAGCCGCGGGGCGACCGCCGCTGCGGGCACGTGTGCGTCGTACCGCTCGCGGATGAGCGTCGCCGCGCCGAGCCCGTCGGCATCGCCGTCGGCGAGCACGACCACCGACGCCGCCTCGAGCGCCGCGGCGATGCGCGCGCGGCGCCGCTGGTCGCGGACGCCATCGGGGGTGAAGAAGCCCGCCCGCGGCAGCAGCGACCCCCGCCGCAGCCCCGCCGCATCGGGGTCCGCGGTCGCCTCATCCATG
>JAVLBV010000209.1:0-531 GCA_031580685.1 Haloquadratum sp.
CGATCACCGGAGAGGAGGACAACATCCACCGGATCGAGATCAGCTACGCGTTCAAACTGCTGCTGGATGAGATGATCGCCCTCGGCATCCGACCACGACTCGACCTGAAGGACGCGGTGTAACTATCATGTCAATGCAAACCCCCAAAGAGATCGGCGCGATCCAGTTCGGGCTGATGGATCCAGAGACGTATCGCGATATGTCCGCGACGAAGGTGATCACGGCGGACACGTACGATGACGATGGCTACCCCATCGACATGGGGCTGATGGACCCCCGCCTGGGGGTGATCGACCCGGGGCTGGAGTGCCGCACCTGTGGGTCACACTCGGGCTCATGCAACGGGCACTTCGGTCACATCGAACTCGCCGCGCCGGTGATCCACGTCGGCTTCACCAAGCTGATGCGGCGTCTCCTGCGGTCGACGTGTCGCGAGTGCAGCCGGCTCTCCCTGACCGATGAGGAGCGTGCGGTGTACGCCGAGCGTCTCGACCGCAGCGCGGAGCTGGGTGAGGACTGGACCACGGTGCT
>JAVLBV010000020.1:0-16574 GCA_031580685.1 Haloquadratum sp.
CCCGACATAAACACCTCGGGGACCGGGGGTGACGACGCACTTAATGCCGACAGCCCGTTTGTGCCGGATAGACCTCCGAGTGAGGGTGATTCGTCATGGCTGATACTGAACAGAGCTCCGCACAGCGGACCGAGGCCGCCACCCTGCGGACGCCGATCGTCGCCGTGTTGGGCCATGTGGACCACGGCAAGACGACCCTGCTCGATACGATCCGGGGATCTGCGGTGAGTGAGGCCGAGGCGGGCGCGATCACCCAGCACATCGGTGCCACCGCGGTCCCCCTCGAGACCGTCGCGGAGATCGCAGGGACGCTGGTCGACCCGGCGGACTTCGACCTGCCCGGGCTGCTGTTCATCGACACACCCGGGCACCACTCCTTTGCGACACTCCGCGCGCGGGGAGGGGCGCTCGCCGACATCGCCATCCTGGTCGTCGATGTGAACGACGGGTTCCAGCCACAGACGATCGAGGCGCTGGAGATCCTCGAGCGGACGGGGACGCCGTTCGTCATCGCCGCGAACAAGATCGACACCGTCCCGGGATGGAGCTCGGATGCGGGTGCGGCGATCCAGCCGGGCTATGAGGCCCAGTCGCCACGCACCCGCAAGCAGACCGACGAGCGGGTGTATGAGCTGATCGGCCGGCTGAGCGATGAGGGCTTCTCGGCGGATCTGTACTGGCGGGTGCAGAACTTCACCCGCAACGTGGGGGTGGTGCCGCTGTCGGCGGTGACGAGTGAGGGGGTCCCGGACCTGCTGGCGGTGCTGATGGGCCTCTCACAGCGGTACATGCGCGCGGAGATGGAGATCGACACCACGGGCGCGGGAGCGGGGACGATCCTCGAGATCAAGGACGAGCGGGGGTTCGGGGCGACGATCGATGCGGTGCTGTACGATGGACGGATCGCCACCGACGATGCGATCGTCGTCGGGGGGATCGACGGGCCCGTCGTCACCTCGGTGCGGGCGCTGCTGCGCCCACGGCCCAACGCGGAGATCCGCGTCGAGAAGCGGTTCGACCGCGTCGAGATGGTCGAGGCCGCAGCGGGGGTGAAGATCGCCGGGCCCGATCTGGATGCGGCGGTCGCGGGCGCGCCGGTGCGCGTCGTCGGCGACCGGGAGGTGGGGGAGGTCATCGAGCTGGTCGAAGCCGAGCTCGCCGAGCTGGCGGTGACGACACAGGAGCACGGGGTGGTGGTGAAGGCCGACACCCTGGGGAGCCTCGAGGCGATGATGGCCGCCCTCGAGGAGGCGGAGGTCGCGGCGGTGCGGGCGGAGGTGGGGGCGATCGCCCCGCGGGATGTGACCGTCGCATCGACGGGCAAGACCGAGCAGGAGCAGGTGATCGTGGGGTTCAACGTCCCCGTGTTGCCGTCGGCTGCGGAGCTGCTGGAGACGACGGACGTCCGGCTCTTCCGCTCGGATGTGATCTACACACTGATCGAGGAGTACACCGCATACACCCAGGAGATCACCGCCTCCCAGCAGGCGACGGTGCTCGATAAGATCGTCAGACCCTGCCGGTTCCGGATCCTCGACGATCACGTGTTCCGCCAGTCGAACCCGGCGGTCGTGGGGGTGGAGGTGCTGGCGGGGACGCTGACGAACAACCGCGCGGTGGTGCGCTTCGATGCGGCATCACCCGAGCGGGTGGGCACCCTCAGCGGGATCCAGCACCAGGGCGAGGATGTCGAGTCGGTGCGCGCCGGCGCGGAGGTGTCGGTGGCGATCGATGGCCCCACGGTGGGCCGGCAGATCGACGAGGGGGATGAGCTGTGGGTGGAGCTGCCCGAGGCGCATGCGAAGGTGCTGGAGCTCGAGCTCGCCGATGACATCCCCGGTGACGAGCTGGAGGCGCTGCTGCAGTACGTGCAGCGACAGCGCAAGCGCGAGCCGTTCTGGGCGCGCTGAGGGCGTCGGTCTTAACCGGCAGGCATGGCTACGGGACGCATGTCGACACCGGTCACCACACAGCGACCAGCGAGTCCGATCACCACCAGCGGGACCGACCACATCACCATCTGGGGGTCGAACGAGGCGGACACGGTGGGGTTCTACCGGGACCTGTTGGGGATGCCACTGGTGCTGCGACAGCCGAATCTCGATGCACCCGACCAGACGCATCTGTTCTTCGATACGGGCGACGGACGCATCCTGACGGTGTTCGTGGGCGACCGCCCGTCGAACCGCCGTGGCATCCCCGGCGCCACCGGCGCCGTGCATCACCTGTGCTTCTCCGTCGAACCCGACAGCTTCGAGGCCACGATCGAGGCGGTCGAGGCGGATGGGAGGGGGTACAACGTGTTCGATCGTGGCGTCTTCCTCTCGGTGTACACGCATGACAACAACGGGCTCGTCATCGAGCTGACGACGGACAAGTACCCGATCCCCGCAGACCGCCGGGGGGAGGTGCTCGCGACGGCGCAACAGCTGCGTGAGGAGGAGGGAGCCAGCTACGCCCAGGACCACCATCTCGCCGGTGCACTCGAGCAGCTGGGGCTGGATGCGACCCCGTATGACCTGCCCTCGGCGTCATCGGGTGTCGCCGGCGTGCGGTGACGCCGCAGCGGTGACCTACCGGGCGGTGGGGATCAGGTCATCACCCACCGCCAGCATCGCCTGATGCGCCGCACTCGCAGCCAGGCCCTTCGCGACCTCCTCGGTCGCAGCCGGGGTCAGCCCGCTCGCCAGCTCGTCCGCATCCGGGGTGAATCCGGCGCTGATCGGTGGGCCAGCCGGTGGATGCACCGCGACCATCGCCGCAGGGCCATCCTGGCCGACGACCAGCTCTGAGCCGACGACGAAGCCCTCTGGCAGGTACATCTGTGTCGCAGCGACGATCCCCGCCACCGCCTCCCGGAGGTGCTGGGCCTCCGTGTCGGTCAGATCGACCCGCACCGGGCCGGACGCGTCGAACCCCACGTCGGCATGCTCGTACGGCGCATCTTCGAACATCGTTCTCGTTGCACGTACTGCTGCGGGGCGAATAAACCCCTCGTCGTCAGTCCGATGTCGCCGTCACCGACCCGCTGCGGGGGCCGGGGAGGTCCACCTCGGGGAGGCTGTCGCGGAGGTAGCGCCCCGTGTGCGAGGCGTCCACACGGGCGACCTCCTCGGGCGTCCCCGTCGCGACGACCGCGCCTCCGCCGTCGCCGCCGTCGGGACCCAGGTCGATGATGTGGTCGGCGTTCTTGATCAGATCCAACTCGTGCTCGACGACGACGATCGTGTTGCCCGCATCCGTGAGTCGGTGCAGCACCTCGATCAGCTTCCGTTCGTCCTCCTTGTGCAGCCCCGTGGTGGGCTCATCCAACAGGTACAGCGTCTCCCCGGACTGCTTCTTGCCGAGCTCCTCTGCCAGCTTGATCCGCTGTGCCTCTCCCCCGCTCAGCGTGGTCGATGGCTGGCCCAGCCGCATGTAGCCCAGGCCCACATCCTCCAGCAGCTGCAGACGGCGGCGGATCTGGGGGTTCGCCTCGAAGAACGCCAGTGCCTCGGAGACCTCCATCTGGAGCACATCGGCGATGCTGTGCTCCTTGTAGCGCACCTCGAGCGTCTCCGCGTTGTACCGCTTGCCGCCACAGCGGTCACAGGGGACGTACACATCCGAGAGGAAGTTCATCTCGATGCGCACCTCCCCCTGCCCACCACACCCCTCACAGCGACCACCCTTCACGTTGAACGAGAAGCGCCCACGATCGTACCCGCGCTGGCGTGCGAGCTTGGTCTCCGCGAACAGCTCGCGGATGTAGTCGAAGACGCCGGTGTACGTCGCCGGGTTCGACCGCGGGGTGCGACCGATGGGCGACTGGTCGATCAGCCGGACCGTCTCGATCGCCTCCAGGCCCTCGAGCGCATCATGCTCGCCCGGATCGACCGCGGTGTTGCCGTGGATCTCCCGGGCCAGCTGCTTGTACAGCACCTCATGCATGAGCGTGGACTTCCCCGACCCGCTGACCCCGGTGATCGCGACGAACTGCCCGAGGGGGATCGCCACGTCGATGTCCCGGAGGTTGTGCTGCCGCGCGCCACGGATCGTGATCGCCGCATCGGCGTCACGGCGCTCGCTGGGCACCGGGATCTGCCGGCGGCCCGCGAGGTAGTCCGCGGTGAGCGACTCGCTCGCACAGACCGCCTCGAAGTCCCCCGCGGCGACGACCTCACCCCCATGCCGGCCGGGGCCGGGACCCATGTCGATGATGTGGTCCGCCCGTCGCATCGTCTCCGCGTCGTGCTCGACGATCACCAGCGTGTTGCCCAGATCACGCAGCCCCTCGAGCGTGTTGAGCAGGCGGTCGTTGTCCCGCTGGTGCAGACCGATCGACGGCTCATCGAGCACGTACAGCACGCCCACGAGCTTCGACCCCACCTGCGTCGCCAGCCGGATGCGCTGGCTCTCCCCACCCGAGAGCGTCGAGGCCTCCCGGTCGAGGGTGAGGTACTCCAGGCCCACCTCCTGCATGAACGCGAGCCGGGTCCGGATCTCCTTGATGATCTCGGTGGCGATCGTCTGCTCGCGGTCGGTCAACAGCTCCGGCAGCGCCTCGAAGTGTGCCAGCGCCTCCCCGATGGACATGCGGTTGACGTCGGTGATCGCCGTGTCGCCGACGAGCACGTGTCGGGACTGCTCGCGCAGGCGGGTCCCGTCACAGGCCGGACAGGTGGTCACGGCCATGTACTTCTCGATGTGCTCCCGGGTCGACCGCGAGTCCGTCTCGACGTGCCGTCGTTGGAGGTTGGGGATGACCCCCTCGAAGCGCTGGGTCTTGCGTCGCACGCCCGAGCGCGTGTACCGCTCGAAGACCACCGCCTCGTCCGTCCCGTACAGGAACTGCTGCTGGATCTCCGCCGGCAGCTCCGCGAAGGGTGTCTCCACATCCACGCCGAAGTGTGCGGCGACGGAGTCGATGCGGGTGCGGTAGTACGAGCGGTTGTACGACCACGGCTCGAACACCGACCGCAGTGGCTCGTCGGGGGCGGTCACGACGAGTGCCTCATCCACCTCCTTGGTCTGTCCGAGCCCCTCACACGCCGGGCATGCCCCATGTGGACTGTTGAACGAGAACGAGCGCGTCTCGATCTCGCTGAAGCGGAACGAGGAGTTGGGGTTGCCCAGCGCCTCTGAGAACTCCAGGGCGATGCGGTCCTCATCCTCCGTCGCACCGAGTGCCCCCGTGCGCCGGGAGTTCGATGCGAGCTCGAGGTCCGCCGGTGGCTCCGGCAGCACCACCTTCAGCACCCCATCGGCCTCGGTGAGCGCGGTCTCGACGGAGTCCATGATCCGTGCACGGTCAGCGGGGTCGAGCTTGACACGGTCGACGATCACGTCGATCGTGTGGTCGTAGTTCTTATCCAGCGTCGGTCGCTCGGCGCTGAGGTCCACCACCGTGCCATCGACCTCCACGCGCACGTACCCGTCGGCGATCAGGCGGTCGAAGAGCGCCTCGAACGCACCCTTCTCATCGCGCACGAGCGGCGCCATGATCTGCGCCTTCGTCCCCGCAGGCAGCTCCAGCAGCTGGTCGACCATGTCCGTCGCGGACTGCTCACCCACCTCCTCGCCCGTGACCGGGTCATACTGCGTGCCGACGCGGGCGTACAGCAGGCGGAGGTAATCATGCAGCTCGGTCACGGTCCCGACCGTCGAGCGCGGGTTGTTCGCCGCGTTCTTCTGGTCGATCGAGATCGCCGGCGAGAGCCCCTCGACCGCCTCGACCTGGGGCTTGTCCATCTGCCCGAGGAAGTTCCGTGCGTACGCCGACAGCGACTCGATGTACCGACGCTGGCCCTCCGCGTAGATCGTCTCGAACGCCAGCGACGACTTGCCCGACCCGCTGAGGCCCGTCACGACCGTCATCGCATCACGGGGCAGCCGGACGTCCAGGTCTTTGAGGTTGTGCTCGGTGGCACCCCGTACCTCGATGTGGTCGGCACTCATCGGTGCAGCGTTGGTCGGCGTGGTGGAAAGGCCGTCGGTTCCGGTGACCGGTCAGTTCAGCTTCTGCCGGGAGACGCCCACACCCGTCGGTGTGATGATGAGCTGGTCATCCCCCTTCTGGACGATGTCGCCGTTGACCTCCTCGGCGACCTGTCGGAGGCTGTCGACGATGCGCTCCATCGTGCGGTCGGAGGTGTTGTGCCGCGTCACATCCGCGATCACCATGTCCCCATCGTACACCGCATCCTTGATGTCGATCACGTCCTTCTGCTCGGAGATCGACGCGATCCGCACGTTGAGCGCCGCCCCCGATGCCGCCATGTCAATGTCGTCGATGTCGAGCTCGACGTACTCATCCACCGACCGTGGGGCACTGCCGGTGATGATCTTCCGCATCAGTCCCATGCCCCCACAGACCGCGGTCCGGTGCATATGTCTTACGTCAGACGGGTGGATGACACCACCGGTCACCGCCCGTGACGCGTCAGCGCGACGGGCAGCCCCGTCACCTGCACCGCCTCGGAGTTGTCGGGGGAGTGGACGATCATCTCGCCGCGACCGAGGTACGGCACCGCCCACCGCAGCGCTGCGGGCACGTTCACCCGGTCGATCGCCGCCCGGTCGACCAGGTTCAGCACACAGCGGGTGTTGACCTGCTTGAAGATCCCAGGCGCGATATCCTGGGGGTCCTGGGTGATGAGGAACAGCCCGAGGCGCTCCTTGCGCCCCTGCTTGGCCGCCTCGGTGAACGTGGCGATGACCTGCTGGGCCTGTGCACCATCCGCATCGGCGAGGAAGTTGTGCGCCTCGTCCATGCCGATGATCAGCGGGGTCTCCTTGACCCGCATCGACAGGGGTGACGTCGACAGCTTCGAGTCGATGAGGAAGCTGCTGACGGCCAGGACGACGATCGAGCGCACGCGCGAGTCAGCCAGATGGTAGGTGGGGATCACCGTCAGTCCACCCGGGCGCACCAGCCGGTGATCCAGCTCCGGCAGCGAGGGGGCTGGCTGGTCGAAGATCTCGCGTGGCACCGCACGGACGCGACGGACCACCGCATCGTAGGTCGCCTCGTGGATCCGATCGCGGTCGAGGGCGGTCGCCCGGGTCTCCTCTGCACCCAGATACGCGAGGAAGGCGGAGAACGTCGGCGCCTCGTCGGACGCGAAGAACCGCCGCAGCAGGCTGCGGAGGGCGTGGTACTGCTGCTCGTTCAGGTCGCCACCGGCGATGAGGTACGGTCGGTGCCGGGTGAGGCTGAACGGGATGGTGAACGCCAGCGTCTCGGCGGTGTGGCCCGACGGTGCGTACGTCGTCTCCCCGTAGCGGGGCACGAGCGCCAGTGTGTCAGGGACCCCACCGTACGCCACCCCCATGCGCTCGAGGCGCTGCTGCCAGTCGCGGTCGACGGCGGTGTTGTCATGCGCCATCTGTGCGTACTCATCCTGTGGGTCGAACTGGACGACCGCAGGGGCCAGCTGTCGACCATCGCCCATCGTGTAGCGGCGCTCCGGAGCCAGCAGCTGTCGGAGGATGTTCTTCGCCATGTGGGTCTTGCCGGCGCCGGTCCCCCCGGCGATCAGCAGATGCCGGAAGATCAGGGGATCTCCCGGGGTGTCGACATCCCGGAGCCGGTAGTCGATCGGGGTGGGCACCGTCCCCGTCTCGATGACACGTCCGTTGACCGCCACATGCCCGAGGAACAGCCCCCCGGCCGGGATCGCCAGCCCGCTTTTGATCTCTGCGGGGTCCGCGGCGACCCGCACCGCCGCACCCGGCTTCGGGAGCCGGTCGGAGGCACGGCGGGTGTAGCCGTCCCCACTGCGCGAGAGGATCCCCAGCGGCTCCATGCGCAGGAGCAGCTTGTACGCCCGCTCGTCGAAGCTGTCGCTCGCCAGCGCACGGCGGGTCTGGATCTCCGTGGCGTCATCGAGGTCGAACTCCGCGGCGTACTCCATCGCCACGACCCGCGTGAAGAGGAGATCCCCCTCCGGATACGCGATGAGCAGGTACTGCCCCAGCCGCACCGCATCCCGTGCATCCGCGCTGATGTACGCGCTCAGGCGGGTGTCGGACGCCTCGGTCGACAGCTGCAGCCCGGGGGCGACGGCGACCGCCCCGATCGGATCGGACGCATCCGCACCCGCATCCGACGATCCGGATGGGGAGAACTCACCGATGTCCATGGCCGATGCAACAGGTCAGGGGGTTTAACATCGCCTCTGGGCGGCGGGGCTATACCCGCGGCTGTGTGAGTCTCCACGATGATCCTCATCCGGGGGCTCGCGGCGGGTACCGGCCTGACAGGCACGGTGTTCGAACCCCATGAGACGCCACCGCGGTATGCGGGCGCCCCCGAGGAGACCGCACCGTACGTGTGGATCTGTGATGAGTTCTACGAGGTGCTGAGCGGTGGTACCCCCGCGGTGATCGGCGGGGAGACGATCCAGATCGCCTTCGAGTCGCCGCTCCCGCGCGGGTTCGACACCGAGAGCGCCGCGGTCGACGCGGCGACCGAGCACCTGCAGCTGCAGTTCGCACGGGTGGGGGTGCCCACCGATGAGGTGGAGATCGAGATCGAACGGCGGTGATCAGGAGCGATCGGTGAGCCCCCAGCGGACGTCATCGTACCGGCGCAGCTGCGCTGAATCGAGCATGCGGGCGAACCGACGCTGCAGCCGGACCTTCTCCCCCCGGCCGATCCGTGCGAGATGGTCCGCCCGTCGGATCACGGTGGGGGGACCGGCCTCGACGGCCACCGACTGCAGCACGATGCGCTCGATCTGCGCACGCGCGGTGGGGTCGTCGACCAGCGCCGTGGGTGCATCGACACGGTAGACCACCGCCTCGCGGGGGTCATACAGCATCATGAAGCAGCGATGGAGCCCCGCTGCGGGCCCCGCGAGGTCCACGTCGACCACCGCAGGCAGCTGTGTGATCGCGGCATCCGCCCCCAGCGACGACCGGAACCAGCTGGTGTACACCAGCTGTGTGTCATCGGCCTGCTCGGCCAGCAGCTCCGCGAAGAACGCCGTGTCCGTCACCCAGGGGATCGTCTCCCCCCGCGCACGGAGGGTCGCGACGATCCCGCGTGCGCTCGGGTTCTTCACGAAGCCGAAGACGAGCCGATCGGTGCTGATCAGCCGATCGATGAGCGTGAGGTAGGTCCACAGCGCCTCGGTCGGGTACCCCGTCGCCGCGACGGTGCGCAGGCGGTCCTCCCCCGCGCGCCACCGCAGCAGCTCCAGGGGGTACAGCGGGCCATCCAGCACGAGACACGCCTGGATCGCGTCGATGTGCTCGAGCGCGTGCGCCCCCTCCGCGAGGTACAGCGCCAGCGCATGCACCACCCCCTCTGCGTAGCGGCTGATCTGGGGGGCCTGGATCATCCGGAAGCGCCCGTGGCCCCCGTCGGTCTCCTGCCAGTCCGTGGTGACATCGACCGTGCCATCGGCGATGTGGGCGGTGGCGACGAGCGTGCGCCGCCGGTGCAACGCCACGTCCACGGGGTCGCTCGCCATCGCCGCCTGTGCGGCGTCGATGACCAGGCCGTTGCGGAAGGTCGTCGGGTTGATCGTGCCGGCGTCGATGCCGTGGACCGCCGACACCGGCGGCTGCCACCCCGCCGCCGTCTCGAGCCGCACCGTCTGCACCGTCGGCGGGTCCACCGCCTCCAGACATGTCACACCCTCGGCATCCACCAGCGGGTCGAGCGCCTCGGTGAACAGCGTCTGTGGCGCAGCGGAGGGGTGCGAGACCTGCAGCTCGCCGGCGAGCGTGGCCGCCGCATCGGCGAGGGCGTCGATGTGGACGCGGTCGAGGCTCACATCAGCTCCTGGGGGGGCTGGGGTATATCTCCCCATGCAGGCGGTGCTCGAGGAGCACCCCGATCAGCCGCTTGAGGCCCCCCGCATCCGCGATGCGGATGCGATGCGGGCTCAGATGCGCCACCCCCGGTGGGTCGCGGCGGTGGAGCCGCGCGAAGAGCTCCTGCTCTGCGGGGTCGACCGCGATGCTGAGGCCCGCGGCGGTGCAGCTGAGCTGCAGGAGGGGGTGGTCGGGGGTGTGCTGCGCGGAGACGACCACACACCCGGGGGCGTCCCCCGACGCGCCCACCTCCAACCGGAGCGTGCGCACGGGATAACGGCCGAGGTGACGGTGTCCCTGCAGCTCGGCGACGAACAGCTCGAGCAGTCGGACGCACGCACGCATCACTCAGCGGGTCCCGCTGGCACGTGGAACTCATCGAGCAGTGCCTCGGTCACCTCGGGCACCTGCAGCCCGCGCACCTTCAGCTCCAGCGCCGCCGCCAGCTCGATGGGGATGCTGAGGCGCTGCTGGCGGGCGTTGATCGCCGCGACCGCAGAGCGTCGGTCGACGCCCTCGGCCTCGAACCGCGCGAGCAGCCGCTCGAAGGGGCTCTGCTGCTCGAGGACGCTCGCGGAGGGGGTGAAGCCGCTGGGGATCTCCACCGTGCTGTAATCGAACGTCGCATGCAGCAGCTCCCCATCCCGGCGCAGCACCCCCTCGTCGACGCCGATCGCGATCAGCGTCTCCACCTCCGCAGGGGTGAACCAGTCGCGGTCGACACCCAGTGCGACGGTGAGGTCGCCGACGGGGACGGTGTCGCTCCCGGCTTGGATGAACGGGAGTGCGAGCACCCGGTGCCGGTCTGTCATCACGCGTGGGGACGCCCCCCGGGGGCTCATGGATTTCGGTCGGTCGACAGACAGACGTAAGCGGGGGGCTACGGAACGCGCCGCATGGCGCTGCGCTTCGAGACACGGCTGCAGGATGCGGCGGGACGTCTCGGCCGCCTGTCGGTGTCCAGCGCTGACCGGGTGATCGAGACGCCCACACTGCTGCCGGTGGTGAACCCCAACATCCAGACGGTGGATGCCGCCGAGCTCGCCACCGCCGGCGCGGAGATGGTGATCACGAACGCGTACATCATCTACACGACGCCGAGCCTGCGGGCGCGCGCGCTCGCGGAGGGGGTGGGGGCGCTGGTGGGCTTCGATGGCCCGATCATGACCGACTCTGGCTCGTTCCAGCTGGCGACGTACGGCGAGATCGAGGTGGACACGACCGAGATCATCGAGTTCCAGGCGGCGATCGGCTCCGACATCGCCACCCCGGTGGACCTCCCGACCGCACCCGACGCCGGTGTGCAGCAGACCGAAGCGGAGCTGCAGCTCACCGAGGAGGCCATCGCCGAGGCGATGTCGCTGGAGACCGGCGAGATGTCGATCACGGGTCCCATCCAGGGGTCGACCCACCCCACGCTCAGGGAGAGGGCGGGTGCGGCCGCTCGCACGCACGGGTGCGACCTGTACGCGATCGGTGCGGTGGTACCGCTGCTGAACAGCTACCGGTACGCGGAGATGGTGGACGCCATCGTCGCCGCGAAGCAGGGGCTCGGACCGGCACCACCGGTGCACCTGTTCGGGGCGGGGCACCCCATGATGTTCGCACTCGCCGTCGCCGCAGGGTGTGACCTCTTCGACTCCGCTGCATACGCGCTGTACGCACGGGCCGGGCGCTATCTGACGGTGGCGGGCACCGCACACCTCGATGAGCTGGGCGCGCTGCCGTGTGGATGTCCGGTGTGCGTCGATCAGACCCCGGCGGAGCTGCGGGGGCTGGCCCCCGAACAGCGGGAACACCAGCTCGCACTGCACAACCTGTACGTCTCCTTCGCAGAGCTGCGGCGCGTCCGCGCGGCGATCACCACAGGGGATCTGCTGGAGCTGGTCGAGCGGCGTGCGCGGGGGCACCCCGCACTGCTGGATGGATACCGTCAGCTGCTGGCGCACGGTGCGTACCTCGAGCGGCACGACCGCGCCTCGAAGGGGGGCTTCTTCGGCGTCTCGCGCGAGGCGGCCGATCGCCCGGAGGTCCACCGGCATCAGCGCCGCATCACGGCGGTGCCCGTGGGGCCGGAGACGCTGATCACCGAGGGGGACTGTGCGGCTGCAGGCGAGGTCGACACCTGCTTCCGGCTCATCCCCCCCTTCGGACCGGTCCCACCGGCACTGCGGGACACGTATCCGACCAATGCGACGCTGCCGGCGATGGCGACCGAGATGGAGCGGACGATGGCGCTCAGGGGGGTCCGTCGGCTGGTGGAGGCCCACCCCGACTGTCGCTTCACCGTCGCACACCGCGGCTGGCAGGCGGCCACCCTGGAGCTGCTGCCCGCAGAGGTCACGGTCATCGACCTGACGGAGTGAGTGGGCCGGTGGACCCCGGGCCCGCCCGACGCAGACACGAAATGCCTTAGCGGGGCACGCTGCTGCTGTTGCTATGACAGAGTTCTTCGAGGTGCTCGATACCGACGGCGCCGCGAGGACCGCGGAGCTGCGCATCGAGCCGCCGCTGCGCACGCCCGCACGGGTGGGCGACCGGGTGGTCGATGCGGGCAGCCGATGGGTCGCAGAGCGTGCGGTGCCACCGCTGGATGCTGCGTCGCTGACCATCCTGCCGCACCGTGGGTTCCCCGCGGGGACCGATGAGCGGGTCATCGCCGCCTTCCCGTCGGCGGAAACGGACCAGACCGGCGCGACCGCGGCGGTGGTCACCGCCGGGTCTGCGTCGTCGGTGGATGCGGACGTGTACGTCCTCTCGGACGCGCCGGGGATGATGGGGCACGCCGCCGCGATGGTCGAGGCGATCATCACGCTGCGCGAGCAGACCCCTGCGGACACGGGCCTGTACCTCGCGGGCTGTGCGGACGCGCTGAACGTGGCGATGCTCGTGTATGCGGGGGTGGACCTCGTCGACGCGACCGCGGCCGCCGCGGCGGGGTACGATGGCCGGTATCAGACGGCGATGGGCACGATGCCGGCGGCGGAGGTCACCGAGCGCCCCTGCATGTGCCCGGTGTGTGCGGAGGGGACCGGTCCGTTGGACGGCCCCGCCGCGGTCGCCGCGCACAACGTGCACGCGCTGGATGTCGAGCTCCGGCGTGTCCGGGCGGCGATCGCCGCGGGGACGCTGCGCGACCACGTCGAGATGCAGGCCCGCGTGCAGCAGTGGCTGACAGGGATGCTCCGGCGCATCGACCAGCAGTACGGGTACCTCGAGCGGCGCAGCGCGGTGCACGGGCGGGCGACGATCCGGGCGACGACCGATGACACCCTCCGACGGGTCGCGATCCAGCGGTATGCCGAGCGCGTCACCGATCGGTACCAGAACCGGTTCGACCACCCGCTGGTGCTCGTGCCGTGCTCGGCACGCAAGCCCTACAGCACCTCCCAGAGTCACCGGCAGTTCTACGATGCCATCGACTACCGCGCCCACGTGGTGTCGATGACCTCGCCGATCGGGGTGGTCCCGATGGAGCTGGAGCTGACGTACCCGGCACAGCACTACGACACGGTGGTCACGGGGCGATGGTCGGCCACGGAGATCGAGTTCGTCGCGTCGGTGCTGCAGCGGTATCTGACCGAGAACCGGTACCCCCGGGTCATCGCGCACGTCCCAGAGGAGGGGTACCGCAGCATCTGCGAGCGGGTGGATGCAGAGGTGGATGTCAGCTTCAGCTACACCGTCGGTGATCACCCCACGACGGGCCCATCACTGGAGGCGCTCTCAGCGGAGCTCAGGGGCGAGCTGCGGTACACCAAGCGGGAACGGGAGACCAAGACGGTCCAGGCGATCGCGGACTACCAGTTCGGCCACGGCGTCGGCGAGGCGCTGTTCCCCCGGGCAGAGACCGAGCTGAACGGCCGGTACCCCAAGCTGCAGGTGTGTGATGCCGCTGGGGAGCAGCTCGCGGTGATGGTGCCGCAGTACGGCCTGCTCGCGCTGTCGCTCGCGGGCGCGAGGCGGTGGCAGCAGGTCGCACCCACCGCAGCGACGGTCCACATCGACGGGTTCGTCCCGCACGGTGACGTGCTCGCGCCGGGGGTGACCGATGCGGATGCGACGATCAGACCCGGCGAGGAGGTGCTGATCGACGGACCGGCGGCCTTCGGGGTGGGGCGGGCCGTGATGGACGGTGCGGCGATGGTCGAAGCGCGCCGCGGGGTGGCGGTGGACGTCCGGCACGTCGAGGCGCGGTGACCGAGATGCTTTGTGCTCGCGGGGGCTTGCTCACCCATGAGTGAGGACCGTGAGATCGACATCGGGATCCCGAGCGGGGTGTACGAGCTCCTGCCTGAGGACGGGGAGGGTGCGGCGCTGGACATGGAGCAGGCGATCGGGGGGCTTGCGCGGAACCTCGAACGAGCGACCGAGCGGGCCGACACACTGGAGGAGGCCACGGGCTACGTGGTCGACGCCATCGAGCACCTCGAGGGGCGGATCGAGCGGTACGATGAGTTCATCCCCGAGCTGCGGGCGTGGGGGCAGTCACCGGTGTATGCGATGGCGTGGCGCAACCTGTACGCGGAGGTGATCGCACAGCTGTATGCACATGAGTGGCTGGGGCCGTCGATCGACAAGGAGCGCAACTACCGGCTGGTCGAAGACGGGATCCGCTTCGGCAAGCGCTGAGCCGGCAGGTGTGTTTTTTACGGTCTGACCGCCGATGACGCCCATGGAGATCACGCTGCGGTTCTTCGCCAACTTCCGTGATGAGGTGGGACAGAAGTCCATCTCCCGGACCTATGATGCGACGACGGTCGGTGAGGTGCTCACCGCACTCGAGGCGGAGTTCCCCGGGCTCGCCGGGGAGATCCTCCAGGATGGGACGGTGCGGGGCAACGTCAACGTGCTGTTGAACGGGCGTGACATCACGCACGAGGATGGCATCGCATCGGCCGTCGAGGCAGAGGACACCCTCTCGATCTTCCCACCGGTCGCCGGTGGGTGAGTGTGGTGGCTGAGACCCGAGAGCGGTCGTTTCGCGGCATCTCCGGTCGGCTCGCCCGGGAGTATCTGACCCGCCTGGGCGGGGAGGTCGATGCGCAGGGGCACGTGCGTGCTGCGGACTGGGAGGCGCAGATCGCAGAGGAGCGCATCGAGGTGGGGCCGAGCCTGGAGCTCACGGAGGTGCAGATCCGCTTCGAGGGCGAGCCGGCGGTGCTCGATGAGCTCCTCGAGACCTTCGCCCGCAAGGCCATGCGGGCGGGGGGCTAGATGGGCTCGAGCACCGCATCACCCACGATCCCGATCGATGGTCCGGTGATCCTGTACACGTGTGCGGTCGCCAGCATCCCCGCGCGGGCGATGGGGCCGCTGCTCCGCGACGTGCAGGCACATCTGCATGCACACCGGCAGCGGTACGCACGGCGGTGGGAGTGTGCGATCGAGACCCCCGCTCGGGCGATCTATCTCGTCGACCCGGGGCACTGGGACGAGGTCGGGGCGGCGCTGTCGCTCGGGCGGCGACAGCAGGATGCGGTCGAACGGGCGCACCGCCGCCAGCTGCTGGCGGCGGGTCGTGAGCGCGAGCGGCGAGAGGAGTTCCAGACCGCACTCGAGATCCGGACGGCGGTCGTCATCGGCACCGCGGATGATGCAGGGGCCACCCGGTGATGTGGGGGCCCGAGGTGGCCGCAGAGCTGCGCCGAGGCATCCGTGATGTCAGTCCGATCATCATCGGGATCGCGCCGTTCGGACTCATCGCGGGCGCTGCGGGGATCGAGGCGGGGCTGTCGGCCGCCCAGACGATGGGGCTGTCCGTCTTCGTCTTCGCAGGCGCCAGCCAGCTGGCGGCGATCGAGCTGTTCGGACAGGGTGCGGGCCTGGAGCTCGTCGTCATCACCGCGCTGATCATCAACGCGCGCATGATGATGTACTCCGCCTCGTTGGCACCACAGATCCTCGGGTTCCGCCGACGGCTGAAGCTGCTTGTCACCTACGTGCTGACCGACCAGGCGTACGCCCTGTCGATCGCCAGGTATGAGCAGGCCGACCTGGAGGATAGGCACAAGGCGGGCTACTACCTCGGTGTCGCGTGCACACTGTGGGTGGTCTGGCAGCTGACGACCGCGATGGGCATCGTCGTCGGCGCGGCGGTCCCCCCAGCGCTGCAGCTCGATTTCGCCATCCCACTGGTGTTCCTGGCGATCTTGGCCAAGTCGATCGACACCCCCAGCAGACAGCTCGCCGCGGCTGTGGGTGCGCTGGTGGCGGTCCTGTGGGCGCTGTTGGAGCTCCGCTACAACCTCGGCCTGCTGGTGGGGGGGACCGCCGGGGTCCTCGCGGGGGCGATGTGGGCGTGGGCCCGCTCGGGGAGCCACCTGCGATGACCACGGACCTGATCGTCTGGACGGCGATCGCGACGATCGCCGTGGGGACGTTCGCCATCCGCGGATCGTTCATCGGTCTGTTCAGTGTGATCGATGCGGTCCCACGCCGGATCGAGCTGCTGTTGGGGTTCGTCCCGGCGGCGGTGCTCGCCGCCCTGGCGGTCCCCAGCATCGTGCTGAGCGATGGATCGCTGGTCGCAGTCAGCGACCCACGCCTGCTCGCGGGCGGGGTCGCCGCGGTGACCGCGGTGATCACCGACAACATGTTCGCCATCATCATGGTGGGCATGGCGGTGCTGTGGATCATCACCGCGGTGGGGTGAGCCTCCGAGTCGGAGGCCTTATTCGACTCAGGCACCGACTCACGTGGAATGAATGAAGCGGCGGTCGATGTGGTCGAGTTCCTGGTGACCGCACACCTGTACACCGAACACCGGA
>JAVLBV010000210.1:0-530 GCA_031580685.1 Haloquadratum sp.
GCGAAACCGTTTCATTTTTTTATCCGTCCTTACATTTATAAAGATAGTCTCATAGAATGACAATGGTTGGGACTAAATATGCAAAGCGCGCTCACCTGCTGGTCGACGGTCGCGTCGCGGCGACGGTCACCGCGGGTGCGGCCGCGGTTTCGGCGGTTATTTCGAACTTACTCGCGGGCTGGCTGATTACCCTGATCGATTTTTTCGAGGACGCGGGCGAGCGAGTCGCCGGCGATGATCGTCCTGATGTGGGTCGGTCGCATCGAGATCATCCCCGTGCTCGTGCTGGTGACACGGACGTTCTGGCGATAGGGGCTCTATCTGGTCCTAAAATCTTCGTATATACTGTCGAATCTTGACATCTCTACTGCAAAATGTAGCGGCATTGATTGTATAGGCCATAAACAAAACCAGGTCACCGCGAAATGGCCGAAGTTCATTCTGTATACTGATGGGAGAGCATCCTGGCAGACAGATTGCGGATTATGCCTTCGAGTCATCAGTTGGTGACCGCAGCACATTTATAAATC
>JAVLBV010000211.1:0-527 GCA_031580685.1 Haloquadratum sp.
CTCCGGGCTCATAGCTGCTCGGGCGTCAGCGCGAAGCGCCCGTTCGCCCCCCCAGAGGGCACCATCGGATAGACGTTCTCGAACGGATCGATGTGGAAGTCGATCACGGCGGGCCCATCATACGCCAGCGCCTCCTCGATCGCGGGGTCGACCTCCTCATGGGTGTCGACCCGCAGCCCCTTCGCCCCGAACGCCTCCGCGAGGGCGTCGAACTCCGGCATCCAGCTGTACTCAGAGGCCATGCGACGTCCATCGAAGAACGCGTCCTGCCACTGCCGGACCATCCCGATGTACTCGTTGTTCAAGATCGCGACGGTGATGTCCAGCTGCTCGCGGACCGCCACCGACAGCTCCTGGTTCGTCATCAGGAACGACCCGTCCCCGTCGATGCAGATGACCTCCTGGTCATCATCGGCCGCCAGCCGCGCACCCACCGCGGCGGGCAGCCCGTACCCCATCGTCCCCAGCCCGTGCGAGGAGACCCACGTCCGCGGCTCGGTGAACGTCCAGTACTGTGCGGCCCACAT
>JAVLBV010000212.1:0-525 GCA_031580685.1 Haloquadratum sp.
CCGCGGTACAACATCGCACCGGGCGACCGGCTGTGGACCGTCAGCGCCGCGTCGCCGGAGACGATCGCGCCGATGCGGTGGGGGATCGACGGCCCCCGCGACGGCACCCACATCAACGCGCGGGCGGAGAGCATCGACCGCCGACGGAGCTTCGCCGAGGCGTGGGCGGAGCGGCCCTGTCTGGTGGCCACCGACGGGTTCTACGAGTGGGCCGACCGGGGGCGGAGCCGCCGCCAACCGGTCCGGATCTACGATCCGACGGGGCCCTTCGCGCTCGGGGGGATCTGGACCACAGATGACACCGGCGACCCCACCGTCGCGATCATCACGTGTGCGGCCAACGACGTGGTCGCACCCATCCACGACCGGATGCCGGTCGTCGTCCCCGATGGTGCGTACGACCGCTGGTTGCGGGGGTCGCCGGGCGTACGCAGGGCACTGTGTGACCCCGCTGGCGGCGATGGCCGTCGCCGCCGTCGAGACGGGCGTCTCCTTCGCGGGGGTCGTCCGCGAGGAGACCACCTC
>JAVLBV010000213.1:0-518 GCA_031580685.1 Haloquadratum sp.
CCCTTCGACATCTCCACCGCATCCTTTTCGACGTCAATCAACACCCAGGATGTGTTTCCGAAAGGTATCGCGTGGAACAATGATGGTTCCCGACTCTATGAAGTGGGCAACAGTTCCGACAATATCTATCAGTACACCGTCTCCACTCCGTTCGACATCTCCACCGCATCCTTCTCTACGTCCATCAATACGCAAGATTCAAATCCCGAAGGTATCGCGTGGAACGATGATGGCTCCCGACTCTATGAGGTGGGGTTCAATGGAGACAAGATCTATCAGTACACCGTCTCCACTGCCTTCGACATCTCCACCGCATCTTTTTCGACGTCCATCAACACCCAAGATTCGATTCCGGGAGGTATCGCGTGGAACAATGATGGTTCCCGACTCTATGAAGTGGGGGAGGGTTCCGACAAGATATATCAGTATACCGTCTCTACGCCCTTCGACATCTCCACCGCATCCTTCTCGACGTCCATCAATACGCAGGATGTGTTTCCCAAAGGTATCGCGTGGAA
>JAVLBV010000214.1:0-517 GCA_031580685.1 Haloquadratum sp.
GGCTGTACGCCGACGCCGCCCAGCTCGCGGTGTCGGTCGGGCTCGTCGCGCCGGCGCTCGCGGGGGTGTGGGTGGGGGTGCGCCTGCGGTCGCGGCTGCCGCGGCGGCTGCGACGGCGCGCGACGCAGCTGCTGCTCGTGGCGATCGGCGTGCGGCTCTTGACTTAATCGTCGCTCGCGGCCAGCCGCGACGGCGGCGGCGTCGCCGACGGCCCCGACGGCGGCGCACCCGCGGGGGGCCGCGTGCGCAGATGGGCGTACGCGGCGGGGTCGTTCGCGAGCGGATGCGCGGGGTTGACCGCGGAGGGGACCGTCGAGACGCGCAGCGCGGCGAAGCGCCCGAGGTGGCCGCAGATCGCCCGCCAGTGGCGGTCGCTCGCGATGCGCCGCGCCTGCGCGGCCGACAGGTGCGTCGCCGGCGGTCGCCCCAGCAGCTGGCCGTTGACCGCCGGCAGCAGCACGAGCGTCTCCATGCCCGCGCGGGCGCCGTAGGCCGCGAGCGCGGCGGAGGTGTTGCC
>JAVLBV010000215.1:0-517 GCA_031580685.1 Haloquadratum sp.
GGATGTGTTCCCGCAAGGTATCGAGTGGAACGATGATGGCTCGCGACTCTATGAGGTGGGCGGCGGCAAGATATATCAGTACACCGTCTCCACCCCATTCGACATCAGCTCCGCATCCGTCTCCACATCCATCAACGCGCAGGATAACAATCCGAAAGGTATCGCGTGGAACAATGATGGCTCGCGACTCTATGAGGTGGGCACCAGTTCCGACAAGATCTATCAGTACACCGTCTCCACCCCCTTCGACATCTCCACCGCATCCTTCTCCACTTCCATCAACTCGCAGGATAATAATCCGGAAAGTATAGCGTGGAACGATGATGGCTCGCGACTCTATGAGCTGGGCCGCAATTCCGACAAGATTTATCAGTACACCGTCTCCACGCCCTTCGACATCTCCACCGCATCCTTCTCCACGTCCATCAACGCGCAGGATTCGAGTCCGACTGGTATCGCGTGGAACGATGATGGCTCCCGACTCTATGAGGTGGGCAGCGGTTCCGACCGCATCTAT
>JAVLBV010000216.1:0-512 GCA_031580685.1 Haloquadratum sp.
TGCGAGCATGGCCACGTGCAGCTGGGTCGATCGAGCTGCGAGCGTCGCGGCTGTCCCGACCACTGGCGGGAATGGGCCACCCGTGGCACAGAGGCGGCTGTGGCGCGGCTGGCTGCGTATCGGGAGGCGCAGTCCCACGGCTGGGACCGCCGGACGGTCCACGTAGTGCTGTCCCCGGAGGTGACGGAGCGGGTGACGGAGCGGTCCCTGTGGCGGTGGCGGTCAGAGGCGCAGCAGATCGCCAGAGACGCTGGCCTCCGTGGCGGTCTGATGGTGACGCACCCATACCGCACCACTGACGAACTGGACCAGCTGTACGGACAGGCTGTCGCTGGCGGCCTCGACCCCGAATACGGGAAGTGGCGTTTCGCGCGGGACCTGGCCGGCGGGGACTGGGAGGCGCAGCAGCGGTACATCAGCGCTGCGCCGCACTATCACGTGATAGGACCGGCCAGAGACGTCGATGGCGGCGCTGTGGCCGGCCTCGACGGCTGGGTGGTAAAGATGATACG
>JAVLBV010000217.1:0-509 GCA_031580685.1 Haloquadratum sp.
TCGTGCAGTGAAGCCTGCACATCGTCGATGATGTCATCAGCCGCAGCCAGCATCCGGTCATAGATGTCCACGGCATGGTCAGGTTGGTCTATCTCAATCGGTTCCTGGGCGATGATCGGCCCCGCATCCGCCGCCTCGATCAGCTCGAACATCGTCAGCGCTGTGCGGTCGAGCCCCTTGATGAGTGCCCACGCCAGCGGCGCACGCCCGCGTCCCCGCGGCAGCGGCGCCGGGTGCATCCCGATGGCCGTCTCCGCGGCGGTGTCGATGACCGCCTGCTCGACCAGCTGCGACCACCCCACCACGAAGAGGTACGTCGGGCCGATCCGCTCGAGCTCGGCGATCACCGACGGCGTGTTCAGCGACTCGACCACGCGCAGCGGGGCATCCACGGCCTCCGCGGTGGTGCTGAGGTCGATCTGGTCGGCGATCACCGATGTGGGCGGGCGGGTGTACACCGCCGCCACCTCGGCACCACCCGCATGCAGTGTCTCGATGCACACCTGCCC
>JAVLBV010000218.1:0-507 GCA_031580685.1 Haloquadratum sp.
AGTCCCACCAGCATTGCAACTGGAATTTGCCGTGCCACTCGTGTTTCTTGCGCTGTTAGGCAACTCGATAGACACCACCAGCAAACAGATTGCGGCGGTCGTTGGCGCTACGGTCGCTGTCCTCTGGGCACTGTACAACGTGCAGTACAATCTCGGAATACTAGTGGGCGCGATGGTAGGGGTCATGGCGGGCGTGACGTGGGAATCTGTGGTCGAAGAGGGGGCGCATGAGGATGGATGAGGGTATGATCTGGATAGCTATCGGTATCATTGCCCTCGGTACATTCGCCATCCGCGGATCGTTCATCGGACTGTTCAGTGTGTTCGACCGAGTCCCCCGCCGGGTCGAACTGTTGCTGGGGTTCGTCCCGGCGGCGGTGCTCGCCGCCCTGGCGGTCCCCAGCATCGTGGTCAGTGATGCGTCGCTCGTCTCGCTCGGAGATCCGCGCCTCATTGCAGGAGCGGTCGCGGCGGTGACCGCGGTGATCACCGACAACATGTTCACCA
>JAVLBV010000219.1:0-507 GCA_031580685.1 Haloquadratum sp.
CCGCGGGGTCATCACCAACACCACGATCGGGCCGTGGGTCGGGCGTGGTGTCACGATCCGGCTCCGGTTCGGGCTCCGGTGACGGCTCGGGCGACGGCTCACGTTCGACGACGCGATCCTCGGTACCGCGGCCGGGGCGGACATCGCGCGATCGGCTCTGCCGCTCGGCGGCCTGCCGGAGACCTTCATCGAACGCGGATTCGTCGGTGTCATTCGACTGTTGACGGTCGGCCTCCTCGGCGGCTTGTCGGAGTCGGCGGTCGGAGTAGGACATAATCAGTTACCTCCCGAAAATGCCCGGTCGAATATAAAGATGAGATTTATTACGAACATCACGAGCAGGATGAGGGCGATGTCGGTCTGTGGATCGATGCTTGCCACGACGCCGGTGTCGGTGATCACGAACAGATCGAGGGCGTTGATGCCCGCCACGATCGACATGATCGCGCCGACGGCCGCACCGAGCAGCTCGGGGATGTCTCCGCGGATGGCAAGGCCAGTGATGAC
>JAVLBV010000021.1:0-15618 GCA_031580685.1 Haloquadratum sp.
GACTGCTGGGGGGCTTCACCGCCCTCGCGACCGGCAGCGCCTTCCTGGCGTTCGGGATCTCCGCCGCCTCGTTGACCTTCCTCAACCTCGGTGTCGAGAAGATCCCGGTGACGCATCACATGACGCTGCCGGCGAGCACCGCCGCGCTCGCGGTCTTCGCGGACCCGAGCGGGATGTCGCAGGTGATCGCCCTGCTGGTCGGGGGTGTGTTCGGGATCTACGGCGCCCTCATCGGTGAGGTCGTCCAGCGCATCTTCTATGCGCACTCGGACACCCACTTCGACCCCCCTGCTGCGGCCATCGTCGTCGCCACGTTGACGATCGCGATCCTCGCGATCGTCGGCGTCTTCGACAGCGCTGCGTGGGTCCAGACACTGGGTCTGTGAGCCACCAGCGGTGCCATCCCGTATAGCCAACCAACCACCCGGCCGGTGCCAGCTGCCACCCGGCCATCTTTCCACACATGGACCTGAGTGACCGCATCACCCGGAGACAGCAGCGCGATGACCAGCCGCATCTCATCGAGGAGTACGAGCTGGTCGCACCCACACACCATCTCGCAGAGCCCGTCGGCCGAGGCCCCACCCTCGAGCGCCTGCTCGATCACTTCGAGCCCGCGCTGGCGGGGCGACTGCCACCCAACGGCTACATCCATGGCCCGCAGGGGGTCGGCAAGTCTGCGCTCGTGTGGGCGCTGATCCGCGAGCTCGCGTCGATCACGGCCGTCTCGCCCACGGCGATCCACACCTCGACGCGCGTCGACACCCGTCGCATGCCCGGATTCGTCTACGTCGACGCCCATGATGACACGAGCCTCTTCGCGATCTATCGGTCGATCCTGAGTCAGCTGGTCGATGATGCGATACCGACCCAGGGGATCCCGACCCAACACCTCGCGGAGAGGATCGGCGCTCGTCTCCGGGGCACCGCCGGCGCCGTGATCTGCATCGATCATGTGGACGCACCCCGGGGGGTCGATGCGGACGCGATCGTGGAGATGTTCCGGTTGCTCCCCAACAACGTCAGTTGGGTGGCCGTCGGGGAGTCCGACCCCGCAGAGACCCCACTGACGCGCTACACCGATGCCCCCATCCGGGTCGACCCCTACCGCGAGCAGGTGCTGATCGACGTGCTCATGAGCCGGGCGAATCGCGGGCTGACACCCGGTGCGGTCGACCATGCGGCCGCCCGTGAGGTGGCCAACTGGGCCGGGGGCAACGCCCACGCCGCACTCGCCGCGCTGTTCATCGCGGCTGATCGGGCCGAGACCGCCGGCCGGCTCACCCTGACCCACGCGGACCTGCAGGCGGGGTGTGCGGGTGTTCCCGATGATGGGGTGAGTCTCTCGCGGGTCATGTCGCTGCCCGCGAACCGACAGGCGGTCCTGCGGTCACTGATCGATCTCGATGACGAGGCCCGTGCGAGCGTGGGCGATGCGACCACCGCGTTGGCCACACTGGACCTGTCGGCCTCGACGATCAAGCGGTTCCTGTACGAGCTGGCTGAGTGGGGGATCCTCGCGCGCGTGCAGTCCCCCGGCGACCACCAGCCCGGGCGCCCGCCGAGTCGGGTCGAGCCCAACTTCGCCGCGGCGGTGTTCCGTCGGCTCTACGACCTCCGGCAGCGGGGGTGAGCGTCAGCACCGGTACAGCAGGTCGTACTGGTGGGCGACGTACCAGAGCTCACCCGCATCCAGCTGCGCCCGCCGACGCTCCAGCCACCCCGCGGTCTCGGGCACCTCCACCGCGGCGGCCTCGATCAGCCGGAGGATGTGCTGCAGGAACCGTCGCTCGCTCGGGGTGTACCCGTCGGCATGGGGACGGACCAGCCAGTCGGAGGGCCCCACCTCCAGCTGCCCCGGTGCCCGGTCCAGTCGCGCGATGAGCCGGCGGCCCACATCCGGTGCCCCGTCCCGTCGCATCACGGCGTGGAACGCCCCGATCACGGCCGCATCGTGCGCATCGGTGGGTGCGAACACGGTGTGGTCGTCGAAGGTCATCGGCAGGTACAGCTGTGTGTCCGGGGTCGCGACGGCCCCGACCGCCTCACACAGCGGCCCTGCCCCCACGAGGTCGGCGAAGCTCAACCCGATGACCGCGTCGGGCGCCTCGACCGCGCGCAGCCGCGCGAGCGCATCCGCCTGCTCGAAGCGGACCGTGAGGTCCTCGAGCACCAGCGCACCACCGGAGGCTGCGACCCGGTGGCCCGCCTCGCGCGCCTCCGCCGTCCGCAGCTGTCTCGCCGCCTCCAGCACGTCTGCATCGGCATCGATCCCGAGGTACCGTCCCTCGGTGATGCCCCACCCCAGCAGCCGTCCGAGCATGCTGCCGGTGCCGCACCCCAGGTCCACGATCGTCGGTGCCACAGGCAACCGATCGCGGAACACAGACGCGATCTGCGCATCGATCGCTGCATCGTCGATCGCCCGCTTCGCCTCGAGGTACCCCACATGTGCATGCTCCATCAGACCGCTCGCCGGTACCGCACACTCGCGATGGCGTCCTCATGCACGTCGAGTTCGACCCCCACGATGCGGTCGGACGTGACCCGCTCCGCCACCGCATCGGCGAGCTGGGTCGCGAACCACTCCACCGAGGGGTTCGTCGCTGCGTCACCGGTGTGGTCATTCAACAGCGTGTCCCGGTACCGGTCGGCGACCGCCTCGACCCACTCGGTGAACGCATCGATGTCGACCACGTAGCCGTAGGGGTCGAGCTCCTCGGCGAGCAGCGTCACCCCGATCGTGTACCGGTGGCTGTGGACCTGCCCCTCCGGACCGGGGTCGGGGACCGTCAGGTAGTGCTGGGCGATGAGTTCCCGCTCGATCCGCAGCGTGTACCGGCGGCGCACCTCGTGCATACGGTCCGTTGGGCTGAGCGATTAAGTATCGTACGTCAGCAGGACCTGCAGCATCTCGGGATCGCCCGCAGCCAGCCGCGCGTACGCATCGGCCGCCTCCTCAAGGGGGACCCGATGGGTGATCAGCGCGCGCAGCGGCAGCTGCCCCACCGCCTCGAGCGCAGCTGCGAGTCGACGATCCTTGCTCCACCGTCCGCGCAGCACCGGGGGGACCCTCGACACCTGTGATGAGCGCACGGTGATGTGGTTCCGATGGTATCGCAGCCCCAGATCGAGCTCTGCCTGCTTCGTCCCGTACCACGACCCCACGATGACCTCCCCATCGTACCGCATGAGCCCGATGCACTGGTCGAGTGCCTGCGGATCGCCCGACAGCTCGATGCCGAGGTCGAAGGCCTCCGCTGTGTCCGCGAGCGCCGCCGGATGCACCGCGGTCACCCCGTCGATCGACGCGGCCGCTGCGCGACGCTCCGATGCTGGGTCGACGACCACCACCTCCACGAGCGGCATCGCCGCCAGCAGCATGCTCGTCGTCACACCGATGACACCCGCGCCGAAGACCGCCACCCGTGCGCCGACCTCCGGGCGGGCATCCTGGACGATCGCGAGTGCGGTCTCCACGCTCGGGAGCATGCTGGCACACTCGGTGTCCAGCTCCTCGGGGATGCGCACCACCGCGTCGGGGCTGACCAGCATGTGCGTGGCGTGCGGGTGGAAGCTGAACACCCGCTCGCCCCGCCAGCTCCCCGTGACCCGCTCCCCCTGATCGACGACGTGACCCACCCCCGCGTAGCCGTATCTGAGCGGATATCTGAGGTCACCATCCAGCACGTCGATGGTGGGGTCGGCATCCATCTCCTCCGGCACCTCCCCCCGGTAGATCAGCAGTTCGGTCCCCGCACTGATCGCCGATCGCTCCGTCTCGATCACCAGCTCATCGGCTCCCACCTCCACCGTCTCCGCGACGACCCCCACCGACCCCGGCTCCTCGAACACCACCGCACGCCGACCGAGCCCCTCAGGCCCCATCGGATCGACTCTCCATGTACCGCCACGTATCGGAGCCGGTGGCATGAAGCTGCCGCCGGGACCCAGAAGCATAAGCCAGCGGCTCCACAGGCTCAGGTGATGGCGAGGATCCTCGTGGTGCACAACACCTTCGCATTCGCCGGCGGTGCCGACATCGTCGCCCTGCACACCATCGCCGCACTCGCAGAGGCTCACGATGTGTCGGTGGTCACGATGTCACCCGTGGACCTCGCGGCTCGCACGGCGGCGGTGGGGCTGGACATCGGGGTCGCGGGCGTCACGGTGCACACGCCCCGGTGGGGTGGGCTGGTCACGCGCGGGCTGACCGCTGTCTCCGGGGTGCTCGGCGGCCAGTCCGCCCTGCAGAGCGCACTGATCGCTCGCGCTCGGGGGGAGCTGTACCGGCGTGCGGATCTCGTCGTCAGCACGACCAACGAGCTGGGGCTCCGGCGCCCCAGCGTCCAGTACATCCACGCCCCTCAGTTCCCGACACCGGGGGTGACGGGGCTGCACCGCTCGGGGCTGACACCACTGTACCGCCGGCTCGCGCGGGCCGATGCGACGCGGCTCGGTCACGCCACGCTGCTGGCGAACTCCGCGTGGACCGCAGACCGTGTCGCGGAGGTCTACGGACATCGGCCTGCCGTCCTCGCGCCCCCGGTGACGCCTGTGCGGTGTGAGGACCCACCCGCCGAGCGGACGCCCGGGGTGGTGCTCGTCGGCCGGATCGCCCCCGACAAGCGCGTGCTCGCGGCGATCGAGGCGTTCGATGCGGTGGTCGACACCCGGGGTCCGACCCCCCTGCACATCATCGGCACGGCCGCACCGATGTACCGGGGCTATCGTGAGGCGGTGCTCGCCGCATCCGCGAGCCGACCACACGTCACCGTCCATCTCGACGCGGACCGCAGCCGGCTCCGTGCGCTGCTGTGTCGACACACCGTGGGTCTCGGGATGAAGCCACACGAGCACTTCGGCATGGCGATCGCCGAGTATGCCACCGCTGGTGTGCATCCGGTCACCCCCGCCAGCGGGGGACAGGTGGAGATCGTCGAACGTGTCGGGGGCTCCACGTTCCAGCACGAGACGGAGCTCGCTGAGACGCTCATGGCGGCGCTCGAGGCACCTCCTCCGCGCCCGCTGCCCCCCGACATCTACGCCCCCGCCCGCTTCCGTGCGGGCATGCGCGCGGCCGTGACAGAGGCACTGGCCGACGCGGTGAAGTAAGCTGCCCCGCAGGAGGGTGTATGGCAACCATCCATTGGGAGCGGTTCGGGCCCCTGCACTTCGTCGGGTTCATCACGGCATTCGTCAGCGGTGTCGTCCACCTCGTGCTCGGGGTCCAGGCGTTCCCCAGCGGCTTCGGGATCGCGTTCCTCTTCGCGGCGGTCATGTTCTTCGTGGGGATCGCCGCGGTGATGTACGACATCTATCCCCGTCGGATGTACCAGCTGGGGATCCCCTTCACCGCGGGGCAGATCGTCCTCTGGTACGTCGGGAACCAGCCCACCCTGAGCAGCCTGCTGCAGAGCCCGGCCGCCATCGTGGACAAGCTCGCGCAGGTCATCCTGATCATCGTCCTCATCCAGCTGCTTCGCACCGAGTGACCGTCAGTCGATGTGACCCTCCTGACGCAGCTGCTCTGCGGCCTGGTCGGTGTACCGCCACTCGATGTTCGCCTTCTCATCCTGCCAGGACCACGGCTCGATCAGCACCACGTCCCCCACGTTGATCCACATCCGGTACTTCATGCGACCGGGGATCCGCCCCATCCGGTTCTTGCCGTCGGCACATCGGACGCGGACGTGGTTGCCCCCGTTGTGCTCTGAGACCACCGCGAACATCTCCTCACCCTGGGGCATCCGCAGGTTGCGCCTGCCTTCTTCCTCGCTCATTGGGGGAAGGAGTGGGCAGACGGACAAAAACCGTCCGACTCGCCATCGCAGGGGCTATGACCGCCGGAGGCGACGGTGACGGTATGTCCACGGTGACGGTCACCTGTGCGGGGTGTGCGTACACCGCGGTGTTCGACCGGCTCGGTGACGCGCGTGCGGCGGTGCAGACGCATCAGGACCGCACGGGCCATCATGTCCGGTGGGCGATCGAGGACATGGCGGACGGTGTGGCGGTGATGGGCGACCAGGCGGGGGTCTGCGGTGGGTTCCTCGGCGATTCTCATCGATGACTGGGGTATGGGTGTAACGGTCCGAATCCCTATATATCGGCCTGGATGAGTACATGTGCATGAGCACCCGCGGGCCAGACAGCGAGGGCACACGCTCTCGCACGAAGATCGACCGGGTCGTCGCCCGGTACGGACTCTCCCAGATCCCCGAGCAGATGCGCGACCTCTGGTTGGGCACGGGTGATGAGCAACGGTCGACACGCGAGCTTGCCGACTGGTTCAACCGTCAGGTGCTGTCCGCTGCGATCGCCGACCTGACCGCCGTGACGATCAGTGGGGACGTCGAGCAGATCTACCACCAGCTGCAGGGCGAGGACACCGCAGACCGTCGCCTCCTCCGTGACCGGCTCATCCAGCGTGGCGTGGACATCGAGGAGGTGGAGGGTGATTTCATCTCCCATCAGACGGTGTACCGGTACCTCACCAAGGAGCTGGGGGTCGAGCAACCCACCCCCACGCCCGAGGAGCAGGCCGAGCGTGCCGTCGAGACGGTGGGACGGCTGCGCGGGCGCACGAGCGCGGTGGCCCGGCAGAGCGTGGAGACGCTCATCTCGACGGGGGAAGCACAGATCGGTCCGTTCAGCGTCATCACCGACGTGCAGGTCATCTGTGAGCAGTGCGGGCGGTCGTTCGACCTGCCGACGCTCACGGAGACCGGCGGGTGTGGGTGTCTCGGCCCTGATAAAGAAGGATTTTAGCCACAGGACAGGAGGGTTCCCGCATGGCGACAGCACGAGAAGGCCACCCACCGGCGCGGGTGGCTGCGTCGAACCTCGGCGGGATCTCCTCGACGGAGGTGACCCTCGAGCCGGGCGTGAACGTCCTCGCAGGCCGCAACGCGACCAACCGGACCTCCCTGTTGCGCGCTTTGATGGGTGCGCTCGGAAGCGATGCGGTCGCCCTCAAGAGCGACGCTGATGTGGGAGAGGTGCGCCTGCGCATCGGTGAGGACAGCTACTCGCGTGCGCTCCGCCGCGAGGGGCAGAGCGTCGTCACGGGCGGTGATCCGTATCTCGATGACCCCACCCTCGCCGACCTCTTCGCCTTCCTGCTGGCGACGAACCCCAGCCGGCAGGCGATCCTGCGTGAGGGGGACCTGCGGGCGCTCATCATGCGCCCGGTCGACACCGAGGCCATCAGCGCAGAGATCGACCGGCTGCGTGCGCGTCGTGACGCGATCGATGAGCGCGTGGCCGCGATCGATGCGGAGGAGGAGCGACTGCCCGCGATCGAGACCCGCCTGGAGGCGACGGCGGACCAGCAGGAGGAGCTGGACGCACAGATGGCGGCGATCCACGAGGAGCTCGGGGCCCTGGATGAGGAGGGTGCGGCCGAGCAGGGCGACCTCGACAGGGCCATCGCCTCACTCGGTGAGGCACGCACGACGCTCGAACGCCTCAAGCGGGATGCAGAGACGGTCGAATCGGCCATCGAGGACCTGCGAGCACGGGAGGAGGAGCTCGCGGGGGCGGAGGCGGGCAGCACCGATGAGCTGGAGACGGCGATCGCGAGCTACGAGTCGGAGATCGCGGAGGCCCGCCGGCGTCGGAGCGACCTGCAGACGCAGATCACGAGCATCCAACAGATCATCCAGTTCAACGAGGAGAACCTCGAAGGCCCCGACACGCTGCCGGTGACCGACCCCGGTGGTGGGGTCACAGACCAGCTTGCGGCGGCAGATGAGCAGGTCACCTGCTGGACGTGTGGGCACGGTGTGAGCCAGACGGACATCGAGTCCACCCTCGAGCAGCTCCGCTCGCTCCGCCGGGAGCACCTCGATGAGAACCGCGCACTCGAGGCCACGATCCGGGAGCTGGAGGCCGACCGGGATGCCCAGCAGGAGGCACTCGATGCGGTGACCGAGCGGGCGGGCGCCCTCGCGGAGGTGCGGGCGTCGATCGACGCGGAGACCGACCGTCTCGCCCGCATCACCGAGCAGATCGCCGAGCAGGAATCAGAGGTCACACGCCTCCAGTCGGCGGTGGAGTCGCAGCAGACCGCGCAGAACGAGGACCTCCTGACGCTGCACCGCGAGCTGAACGAGCTTGCGGTGACGCGCGAGCGGCTGGAGGCGACCGCCGCAGAGCTCGCCGCGGAGGTCGCGGAGATCGAGGCGGCGGTGGCAGAGCGCCCCACACTCGGGGATGAGCGCGAGACGGTCACGGAGGCGATCACCGATGCCCGCACGCGCATCGAGCAGCTCGAGACCGAGACGGTCTCGGCGTTCAACGAGCACATGGCCGCCGTGCGAGATGTGCTGGAGTACGAGAACCTCTCCCGGGTGTGGATCGAGCGGATCGAGGCCACCGCCCCGCGCGCACAGACACGGTTCGAGCTCCACATCGTGCGCGAGGGTGACGATGGTCGCGCATATGAGGACACGCTCGAGCACCTCTCCGAGAGTGAGCGCGAGGTGATCGGCCTCATCTTCGCGCTCGCGGGGTATCTGGTTCATGAGGTGTCCGCGTCGGTCCCGTTCATGCTGCTGGACTCACTCGAGGCGATCGACTCCGACCGCATCGCCCGGCTGCTGGCGTATCTCGAACCCCATGCGACGTATCTGGTCGCGGCGTTGCTGCCGGAGGATGCGGAGGCGGTCGATGATGCCCGCATCATCGCCACCGTCTGAGGGGGCTGTCTGCGCACCGACCGGCCTGACTGTGGGACGGGAGAGTCATTAGGGTGCGGGGGAAGGACGGGGTATGACCGAGCGAGCGGACACACGTCGTCCCACGGCGTGGGCTGACCTGGTCATCGGGCTGTATGACAGTCTCGTGGGCCGGGATGCCGAGGTGGTCTACGAGTTCGACCACCTGGAGGTGGACGTCCCCGACAGCGTGGGCGCGGACGCCGCACATGCCCGATGGACGGTGGATGGGACCCTCAAGATCCGTGCCCGGGACCGTCGCTGAGGTCCTCGGTGACCTCGCGGTCACCGCGGAGCTCTCGCTCACCTGCGAGGGGCGAGGACTCCAGCTGCGTGCGGACAGCCAGGTCCTCACCATCGCCGCGGACAGCTACCGTGACCTGCTTGCGCTGCGACATCGGCCTCCCGAGGGCTGGGGCCCCAGCCTCGTGGCCGACATGGGCCTCGAACCCGTCATCCTCGTCCGCGACCGACAGGTCGCATCGATCCACCTGGGGTCGTCCCCGCCGTGGTGGCAGCGGATCCTCGGCATCAGCAGCCGGATCGATATCGACTGGCTCCCGGCGCTGTGGAGCCTGCTTCGGCGCTGACGGGACATGCACTTGTACTCCGGCCCCTGACGCTGGCACATGCCACCCAGTGAGGACGAGGATGCGACCACCTGGATGGACCTCGTCGACACGGCGATCGAGGAGGAGATCCGCCGGCCCGATGCGATCGAGCTCACCGCAGAGGACCTCGAGGTGCTCGTGCCGATGGCCTTCGGGGCCGATGTCGACAGTGCGCACTGGCGGTTCAACGGGTCGGTGACCGTCTCCGTGGAGGGGCTCTCAGGCGGCGTGGGCGAGTGGCTGCGCGTGTGGATGGACCGGTAGTGGTCTGCCAACGGTCTTATTGACACGCCACTGGCACCTTCTCACATGACGCCTGCCTGCACAGGAGCATGGATCGCCCTCCAGGTCCCACGGCTCAGTGACAGACGGGGGGATGCTGAGGACCGGATCGATGTGGACACCGAGGTCGAGGGGTTGGAGCAGCGGGAGTGGTCGGTGGTGGATGCACCGCTCGATGATCCTGATGCTGTCGCACTGGATGCGAAGACGCAGGCCCTCCTCGAGATCACCCGCAAGAAGCAGTCGATCCTGCTCGTCGGTGAGTCGCATACGCCGGCCGAAGAGCGCCTTCTGGCGGCGCTCATGGGACGTACCCGCGACCGGGTCGCCAGTCCGACGTTCGTGACGCTCACCGAATCACCGGCGAAGCGGGTCCTCCACTGTGAGGACTACACATGCGGGCTGGTGTCTGACATCGAGGTGTTGGCCGTCGACACTCCAGCCTGGCGTGCCTCGACGGTCGAGGATGCCCCCGACTCGATCGAGATCGCTGGGGAGTCGGTGCCGGTGACCGTCGAGGCGGTCGGTGACATCGGTGAGCTTCGCCGGTTGGGGATCCGGCTGAATCAGCTGCTCATCGAGGCGGCAGCGATCGACCAGTTCGTGCCGATCAGCATCCCCCTCTCGGACATGCTGGAGATGGGCGCGTCATCCGCGCGAGTGTTCCGGTTCCTGGCGATCCTCCGCCGGCGCATCATCGAGTACGGGGGACTGCTGGTCGTGACGGTCGCACCCGGCGACTACAACAACGAGCCGCCGGAGCGTTTCGAGGAGCTCTTCGATGTGAGCTTCCGTTTCGACGCGGAGGGACGCCTCGAGCAGCTCTGAGTGGATGAGTCTCGGAGATCGGATCCAGCTCGTGATCGTCGAGCACCCCCGGCTCGTACCACTGGTCGTGATCGCCGCTGGGTTGTCGCTCGCGGCCGTCGCGATCACCCTCGCCTTCGCCCCACCCACCGAGGTCGTCACCGAGGAGGCCATCGTGCAGGAGTACGCATTCGAGACGGAGTCACAGGCGCCTGTCACTGTCGAGAATGAGCTGTATCCACAGGGGACACTGCTGCGTGACCATCCGGAGTACTTCCTGGCGTACTCCCCCGAACTGGTCCTGCTCGTGCGGACGGAGGCCCCACCCACGACGACCGTCGAGCTCGTCGAGCAGGTCCAGCTGCGGGTCATCGGCAGTGACGGTGAGCGCGTCTTCTACGATCGGACCGAGACGCTCACCGAGCGCCGGCACACGATCCGTGATGGGGAGCACACCCACGAGACCGCGATCGATATGCGTGCGCTCAGCGAACGGATGCGTGCACTGATCGATGCGAGCGATGGGGTGGGCACCTTCGAGCTCCAGCTGATCGTCTCGGTCGCGTACGAGACCGAGGTGTACGAGGGGCGGATCACCGACCGGACGGCACTGGTCATCGATGAGCCGGTGTACTACCTCTCAGACACGCTCGCGGCATCGCAAGAGGAGTCGTTGACCGTCACGGACACAGCGCTGCGCTCGCCCGATCCGTTGGTGTACTATGGGTCGATGGTGGGTGCACTCACCATGCTGTTGGCACTGTTCCCGATCTGGCGCATCCGCAGCATCGCAGATCCCGCCCAGCTGCGTGTGGCGATCACCCGTGACCGACACACCGAGTGGGTCTCCGCAGGCGAGTTACCCACCACAGGCGATCATGAGTACGTCCGCACCGAGACCCTGCAGGATCTGATCGACATCGCGATCGACTCTGACCGTCGGGTCATCCATGACGTTGCACTCGACATCTACGGTGTCATCGACAACGGTGAGATCTTCTTCTTCTCACCGTGGGATCACGACGTCGGCGACTGGCTGCGTCTATGAGCCACCGGTGGTCGATGCGTTGATGCTCAGTGTGTAGTCCGGTCCACCCGAGAAGCCGCCGTCCCGCAGGTCGAACACAAGCCCGAACTCGACGGCCTCCCCCGGTGCGATATCACGGTCCAAGACGTTCTCATCCTCCTCATACTCGGTCGTGGTC
The DNA here is from genome assembly GCA_031580685.1 of Haloquadratum sp. Taxonomy (GTDB): domain Archaea; phylum Halobacteriota; class Halobacteria; order Halobacteriales; family Haloferacaceae; genus Haloquadratum. The sequence goes on from JAVLBV010000021.1 coordinate 11,626, forward strand.
GTGTTCGTGATGTACTGCACCCGGTCAGCATCAGCATCGATGTCGAAGCTGAGCGAGGTCACGTTCTGTCCCCCGTTGTTTGTGACACGGACCAGCTGCTGGAACTCGGTCCTCGCCCCCTCATTGATGCCGTCTGCGCTGTCGCCAGGGAGGGTGATCTCGACCTGGCCACCCGGAGCCGTGACGCGTCCATCCACCGCTCCGCCACTGCCCGGTTCGAGCCCGACCAGCGCGGCCGCATCGCCGGCGGTATCGACACTCACGGTCCGCTCTGCGGAGACCGTCGTGAAGGCCCCGGTGCCGATGACGACACCGACGGAGACGATCGCGATTCCAACGAGCAACAAGACACGGCTTGCTTGCATAAGAAGACGCAGGCGTGTTGACATAAAGGCCTGATTGCCGATCTGCCGGGAGGGTTACGACACCACGTCCCTGAACCGACCACATGCGTCAGGTGCTGGTCCTGGTGGGTGCCACACTGCTGGTGACGAGTGTGCTCATCGGCACTGGTGCCGTCGGCGGATTCGTCACCGTCGATCTCGACCGGATGACGGGTATCACCAGCACCGATGGGACGGGCGCTCTGTTGGGCTTCACCGAGACATCGGTCGTCATCCGGACGCCTGCGCCGACCACCGTCGCCACGATCCGGAACAACGACGCTGATCCGGTGACGGTCGATGCTGGCGTCACCGCATCCCCGCCGGGCATCGATGTGGAGCTGGATGGGAGCTCCAGGGTGCTCGCTCCCGGGGAGACGATCGCCGTCGAAGCGGCCTGTGCGGTACCCCCCGAGGGTGCGCAGGGGACTGCAGACTACACGATCGTCGCTGATGCGGCTGGGCCGCTGGTGCAGATCACCGATGCGACGCTCGTGGGGACGCTCACGTACGAGTGCCCCGGGCGACCATCCGGACCTCCCCGCTGATCGGCCGCCGGGTTCCCCCGCTTGATGGTGTTCGACGACACCGCCGGGGTGGTGACCACCGGGCTGATGCGACCACCCTGATCGTTGTCACCCACGAAGACACACCGACGAGACTGGCGACGGACGGTCCGGCTTCTCGACAGCAGCATCCGCACGACAGGCCCCTGGTGTCTGCGGGTCGACGCCGAGACACGCACACCCGAGAACACGACGGTCATCCTCGTCGCGCAGGTCGGTGTGGACCCGATCGCCACAGCCCGCTGATCATCGCCGCAGCCACCGCCGCAGCCGCACCAGGACGGGAGTGTCTCGTTGTGGCCGGCGCAGGCGGATGGGGCCACGGCCCACGACGCCCCAGAGCACCCCCCAGACCACGATCGCGGCGATGGCATCGATCACCACGATCGGCACCCACGGCGAGAGACCGAAGAGGACCCCCAGCAGCGGAGCAGGCAGGATGGGGAGGTACTGCCCCTGCACGAACCCCACCTCGAAGCTCCCCGCCCGCTCCGGCGCCCGGACAGCAAGCTGCAGTGTCCGCCCATCACGCGGGGGGACGACAACCGACTCGGTCGGCACCCGCGTTCGTGCCGCGGTCGACTCGAGCATGACGGTCATCGGGATGACACCCCGATTCTGCACGGTGTACTCCACCGTGGCGTTCTCTCCGGCCGGGATCGCCACCGCCGCCCCTGACGGCCCGGCTGCACTGATCGCCTGGAACCCTGTGGGGCCCGTCCCGACGGCCATCGTGAGCGTCAGTGCTCCGACGATGACCCCGACCAGCACCACGACGATCACCCCACTGCTGATCACCCCCTCTCTGTCTGTCGATCGACTCCTGCGGTCGTCCCAGAGCAGCCCGAGGCTGCCACCGAGGAGCATGAGCCCGATCCCCGCCCAGAAGAGCCCGCTGAGCACGCTCGTCCCCGTCAGTGAGAGCGCCCCTGGGAGCACGCCGCCGAGCACATCGAGCGGACCGATGGTCACCACCCCACCACCGGCTTCGAGTGCCACTGCGACGACCTGCTGGGTTCGGACCGGAGGCTCTCCAGCATCCTGGTCAGTGAAGGGGTTGGCATCACCCGCGGTGAGGTACCCGCCATCGCCCTCACCCACGATCCGGTGGGTCACGAACCCCCCGTCGTTCAGCGTCTCCGCATCATAGATCACGACATCCCCCACGGCAGGGGGCCCGGTGACGACGGTCGGGACGGCGATGAATCCATCACCCGCATCGATCGTCGGCGCCATGCTCCCGGAGGTCACATAGCTCAGCCCGACCGGGGCACCGGAGATGAGCGCGATGACCGCCGGGATGACCAGCCCCACGACCAGCACCGTGACCAGCAGCCACTGCACGACCGCACGCAGACGCATACCGGTGTGAGGGTGCTGGGACGCGTCACTCTTTTGGCATCTCTGCGGTGGTCTCTGGTGTGGTCCAACCCACCCGTCGCTCGGTGCTCAGCGTCGTGCTCGTGGGGACGATCGGCACCGCGGCTGCGGTGCTGTCGGGGCTGTTCACACGGACCTCCGCGGCACGCGAGTTCACCTTCGAGATCCCCACAGATGAGCGCGTCACCCTGGAGCCGGTCACCCCCGATCCGGCGCCACCGATGACCGATCCCTCGGGTGATGCGGTCTCCGCTGGCGCGGATGGACAGCAGCTACGGGTGGACCTCGACCAGCTGGCCGGAGAGATCGGAGCCCTCAACGAGAACGCTCGTGTCACCTACGACCCGATCCTGCGCCTGCGGAACACCGGGACCGTCGCGATCACCTCGGTCGAGGTGCGGACGCGCGTCTCAGGGACCGACCGCCCAGAGGCACACGGGGCTGCGGTCCTGCTGCGGATGGGCCAGCGCTGGGTCCGCGTCGGTCACGACCAGCGGGTGTCGCTCGGCGATGCGGTGATGCCCATCCCAGCGGGCGCACGGGTACCGCTTGCGTTCGCGGTCGACCTCCGGCGATCCACCCTGCAGCGGCTCGATCCCGGGGTGCGTTACCGCTTCGTGTTCGATGTCGGCACTGACCGGCTGTGACGGGCGGTCGAAGTCGCTATACCGACACCACCTGAACGCAGTGCATGCGCATCGGAGCCCACGCGTCCATCGCCGGCGGCGTCGCCAACGCGGTCGATCGACAGCTCGAGGAGGGCGGCAACTGCGGGCAGATCTTCAGTCACTCCCCACAGGTGTGGCAGAGCCCATCGATCGACCCGGATGACGCGACGGCGTTCCGTGAGGCCACCGCAGCCGCGGACATCGGCCCCTGGCTGATCCACACCTCGTACCTCGTGAACCTCTGCACACCGAAGGACGACCTGCGGGAGAAGTCGATCGCCTCCATGCAGGAGGAGGTGGATGCCGCATCGGCACTCGGCCTGCCATACGTCAACGTCCACCTGGGTGCGCACACGGGTGCGGGTGAGACCCAGGGGCTCGCGAACGCGGTGGACGCGTTGGACGCCGTCGACGTACCAGATGATGTGACGATCCTCATCGAGTCCGATGCGGGCTCGGGGACGAAGCTGGGCGGCGCATTCGAGCACCTCGCCACCGTGCTCGATGAGTCGACACACGACCTGGGGATGTGCCTGGACACCGCCCATGCGTTCGCCGCGGGCTACGACATCAGCACGGCTGCGGGCGTCGATGAGACGGTGGCAGCGCTCGCATCGACGGTGGGTCTCGACCGGCTCGCGGCGATCCATCTGAACGACTCGAAGCACGCCTGCGGCACCAACAAGGACGAGCATGCGCACATCGGTGAGGGTGAGATCGGGGAGGCGGGGATGCAGGCGGTCATCACCCATCCGGAGCTCGCGACGGTGCCGATGGTCCTCGAGACCCCCACGGAGGACGGCCGGAGCTTCGCGTGGAACATCCAGAAGGTCCGCAGTCTCCGAGAGACCTGAGCGGTCAGACGACGTCCGCCCGCACCGACGGCCCCTCTGCGGAGCGGCGCTCCTCGGCGATCGCGGCCGCAGCCTCCGTCGCGAAGCTCGGGGACGCCCCCAGCATCTCCAGCGCCTCCGCAAGCGGTGGGAACACATATGA
>JAVLBV010000220.1:0-504 GCA_031580685.1 Haloquadratum sp.
CCGACTTCGATCTCCGCGCCGATGGTGTTGCCCCACTCGGTCCACGAGCCGTCGTAGTTGCGCACCGCATCGAAGCCCAGCAGCTCATGCAGCACGTACCACTCGATCGATGAGCGCTCGCCCACCCGGCAGTAGGTGATCACCTCCTCGGAGCCGTCGACGCCCGCATCGGCGAACAGCTCGGTGAGCTCCTCAGGCGACTTGAAGCGGCCATCGTCCCGCAGCACGCTCGTCGTCGGCACGTTCGACGCACCGGGGATGTGCCCCCCACGCTGGGCGGTCTCCTGCAGCCCCTCGGGGGCGATGATCTCCCCGGTGAACTCCGCCGGTGAGCGCACGTCCACGAGCGGTCCCTCCGCGGCGACGGCGGCCTCGACCTGGTCCCTGTACGCGCGGATCGACGCGTCCGGCTCAGCGCCGCTGTACGCCTGTGGGGTGAAGCTGGGCACCTCGGTGGTCAGTGGGTACTCCTCGGCCACCCAGTACTCCTTGCCGCCGTCGATG
>JAVLBV010000022.1:0-14926 GCA_031580685.1 Haloquadratum sp.
GCGGTGGGTGCATCGCTGTCGGACCTCGCCGCGATGGGCGCGCGACCGGTCGCGGCGGTGGCGGTGATCGCGGAAGACGGCGGTGCTGTATGCGACCGCGGCGGCCGTCGGGGCGATCCTCGTCGGCGCCGAGGAGGCGGTCGTGGATGCGGTGTACGGGTACGGCCTGGAGTCCGGGAAGGCGTTCCAGATCCAGGATGACGTGCTGGACCTCACGACCCCATCTGCGGTGCTGGGCAAGCGCCGTGGCTCGGATCTCATCGAGCGCAAGGAGACGCTGATCACGGTGCACGCCCGCGACCGTGGGGTGGATGTGGATGCGGTCTTCGCGGCGGTCCAGGGGGAGGATGAGGCGACCGTCGAGGCGGCGGTCGACCGGCTGGATGAGGCGGACTCGATCGCCTTCGCCGCCACGAAGGCGCAGTCGCTGACACAGGCGGCGGTCGACCGGCTCATGCTGATGGACGACTCACCCGCGCGGACCCTGCTGGTCGAGCTGGCGGAGTACCTCATCACGCGGGGCTACTGACCGCATGGAGGAGTTCAGCGAGGACCGCGTGGCCGCGGCCGCAGAGCGTGCCGCGCTGATCAACGCGCTGCAGCACGAGGCGGATGCAGCCGTGGGGCCGATCATGGGGCCGCTGATGGCGGAGCACCCGTCGTTCCGTGCGCATGCGGATGCGGTGAGCCGCATCGTCGCCGACGCGGTCGCGGCGGTCAACGCCGAGTCGATGACGTGGCGACGCGAGCGCCTCGCAGCGATCGACGCCGACGCCCTCGCGGCGATCGATGCGCCCGAGCCCACCGCAGCGTCACACACGCTGCCGGCGCTGCCGGAGGTCGATGGTGCCGTGCGCATGCGTGCGGCACCGAACCCGAACGGTCCGTGGCACATCGGTCATGCGCGGATGCCCGCGGTGATCGGCGCGTACCGCGATCGCTACGATGGCCACTTCATCCTCCGGTTCGACGACACCGACCCCGGGACGAAGCGCCCGGACCTCGGCGCGTACGCGGCGATCGAGGCGGACCTCGCGTACCTGGGCGTCCCCCCGGACGAGGTGGTGCGGGCCTCGGACCGCATGGAGGTGTACTACGCACACGCCGAGGAGCTGATCGATGCGGGGGGTGCGTACGTCTGCGGCTGCACCGCGGAGACGTTCTCGGCGCTCAAGAACGCCGGGGAGGCGTGCCCACACCGCACGCAGTCGACGACCGAGACGCACGAGCGGTTCGCTGCGATGGTCGACGGCGCGGTCGCGGCGGGGGAGGCCGTCCTGCGCGTCCGCACCGACATCGAGCATGAGAACCCCGCACTCCGTGACTTCGTGGCCTTCCGGATGATCGACCGCCCACACCCGCGGCCGGTGGCCGCGTCGTACCGGTGCTGGCCGATGCTGGACTTCCAGTCGGCGATCGATGACCAGCTGCTGGAGGTGAGCCACATCATCCGGGGGATCGACCTGCAGGACTCCGCGCGACGGCAGCGCTTCATCTACGGCTACCTCGGGTGGGAGTACCCCGCCGTGCTGCACTGGGGACACGTGGACATCGATGCGTACGACCTGCCGCTGTCGACGAGCGCGATCGGCGCGGCGGTCGACGAGGGTGCGCTGTCGGGGTGGGACGACCCCCGTGCGCCGACGCTCGTGAGCCTGCGTCGCCGGGGGATCGACGGGGCGGCGGTCGTCGAGACGATGGTGGAGCTGGGGATGTCCACATCGAACGTCGACCTCGCGATGTCGACGATCTATGCGGCGAACCGGTCACGCGTCGACCCGACGGCTCCGCGGGCGTTCCTGGTGCGCGACCCCGTCCGGTTCGCCGTCGCGGGGCTGCCCGCGCACGTGGAGGTCGAGCGGCATCCAGACGACCCCGCGATGGGCGTGCGGACGATCGCCATCACCGATGCGGTGGTGCTCGAGCCCGCAGACGTGCCTGCGGAGGGCTCGCGGGTGTGGCTGAAGGGCGCGGGCTGTGTCCGGCGGGAGGCCGAGCAGCTCGTGGCCACCGACGAGCCGATCGATGTCGTGCGGTCGGGTGCGGTGGACGTGGTGCACTGGGCGCCCGCGGGCGGCCGACCGGTCCGGCTGGAGACACCGGACGGCCCCGTCTCCGGGGTGGCGCCCCCACCGCTGACGGCGGTCGAGGAGGACACCGTCGTGCAGTTCGAGCGGGTGGGCTTCGCGCGCATCGATGCGCAGGGGCCCTCGCGCACCGTCGCCTACTTCGCCCACCGCTGAGGGGTGGCCGCGGGGTCATCGGGTGCGAGCTGGTCGACCGCCGCAGCGATGGTGGACGCGAGCTGGGACCACCCCGCGCGGGTCGAGCGGGTGTGGCCCGCCTCGACCGCCCACCGCATCGAGCGGCCCTGGCAGGCGACGCCCACCGCGATCGCCACGGCGGACGTCGCCGTCGTCGGTCGGTGGGTCAGCCAGCGCACCAGCAGCTGCCGCACCGGCTGTGGCGCGGTCGCATACACGCTCTCGTCACGGCCGATGCGGCGCAGCTGTGCCCAGGTCTCCGCGGGCCAGGCGGGGGGCGACTGCGGGGTGGCAGCCCCGCAGACCGCCGCGAGCGACCCGGGGTCCATCTCCCGCAGATGATCGGGGGCGAGCCCCGGCAGCCGACCGATGCACGCCCCCTCGGCGCGTCGGGCCCACCGCCGCCCACGCGCAGAGGTCGGCCGGATCATGAACACCGAGTGCACCCCGCTGCGGGCGTTCGGACGCGCGGCGATGTGCACCGGGACGAACCCCACCGCGGACCAGAAGCGCACCGTCGATGCTGTCGCACCGTAGACCGCAGTGAGGCCATCGAGCGGCGTCTGCTCGCCGACAGCGTCGATGAGCTCCGTGGCGATGCCCCGACGGCGCAGCTCGGGGTGGACCGCCACCCGCATGACCCGGCGGGTGTGCAGCCGGCCGATGGTGCGATCGCCGAACTGCCGCATGAACACCTCCGGGAGCAGCTGGCCGGGGATGTGATGCCCCCTCACAGCGGCGGTGATGGTCTCGCGGTCCAGCCCGCCCTCCTCGGCGGTGGCTGCGACCCCCGCGACCACCGGCGCACTGCGGGCGACCCACAGCCGGATGTTGGGCGCGTCCAACCACCGCGCGAGGTCGGCGGGCGTCGTCTGGTAGTGCGCACTGGCCAACAGCGCACGCACCTCGCGCAGCAGCGACTCCTCGGCCGCGAGCTGCGGCTGGGTGAGCGGGGCGATCCGCACCGGGGCGCGGTCCATGATCTGCCCGAGCGCGCGCAGGGGGACCGCATCGAGACACAGCAGCCGGGTGATCCAGCGCTCGAGGGGGTCCGCCGGTGCGAAGCGGATCGGCGCATCCAGCAGGATGCGATGCACCTCGACACCCGCGGCGTGCAGCCGGTCGGTCAGCCGGACCCCGAAGCCCGCACCCGTCCCCTCGTACCCGTCGGTGGTGGTGCTCAGGACCACCCGCCGGTCACCGACGAGCCCCCAGAGTCGGTCGATCGGCACCGTGGCCGCCTCATCGACCATGAGGACGTCAGCTGAGGGGGCAGCACCCGCCCCGAGCAGCGAGAGGGTGACCACCCCGCCCGCACCGACGCAGTAGCGGCCATCACCAGCATGGTCGCACGTCGTCTCCAGCAGCGCCCGCGCCGCGCTGAGGTGCGCCGGTGCGGTCGCGGTGAGCGCCACGTCCGCCCCATCGCGTGCGAGCATCATCGCCGCGATCGCGAGCGCCGTCGACTTGCCCCGGCCCCGCCGTGCCTCGACGATCCCCACGGCCGCCGGGGGCAGCTGGCAGAGGCGGTCGACGGCGCGGCGCTGGTCGGCGGTCCGGACCAACCGGCTGACCGTGGGCGCGACCGCCGAGACGCCGACGGCCGTGGCGCTCGCCCGCGCAGCGGCAGCGGGCGCGGGCACGGGCGGTGTGGTCCGGCTGGGGGCGTCGAGATCGACCGTCCCGACCCCCGGATGCTGCGTCGCGGTGTGGACGAGCCGCTGGGGGAAGCGGGTCCCGACATCCTCGAGGGACCAGGGGGGCACGGCCATCGACCGGGCCAGCCGTCCCCGGGGCGTCTGCAGCTGCGCCCGTGGGCCCACCCACACCAGACACACTCCACCCCCATCCACGGTGCCCACAGCCTGGCCCAGCACATCGGGGTCGAGCCCATCGGTCCCGTCGTACGCCACCCCGCGGAGGCTCTGTCCCAGCTGGCGGTCCATCTCCGTGGGCGCGACGGTCCGCCCCACACCGGTGGGCGCATCGCTGATCAGACAGCGTGCGTCCGCGTCGACGTCGAGCGCATCGAACAGCGCGGTGGTGTACGCGGCAGCCGCCGCACGTGCGCCGAGGAGCACCAGACACGTCCGGTGGCCCCGCGCACCGATGGCATCGATCGCCGCGAGCAGCCGGTCGCTGGGGTGCACACCCCCAGTGGGGGCACGGGGGCACATGAGTCGCGCGGCGGGCACAGGACGGTTTGAAAGCGCTTTTATCCCATCCGCAGGTAGCTTGCTCAACACCTGCACCGAGACGATGAATCCGCTGCCCACCGGCGGAGGGCGGACCGGTCGAGCTCGCAGGTACCACAGGATACAACCATGTCAGTCTACGTAGAATTCGACGTACCGGCGGACCTCGCTGATGACGCACTCGAGGCGTTGGAGGTCGCGCGGGACACGGGCACCGTGAAGAAGGGGACCAACGAGACGACCAAGGCGGTCGAACGCGGCACCGCCGCACTGGTGTACATCGCAGAGGACGTCTCCCCCGAGGAGATCGTGATGCACCTGCCAGAGCTGTCCGACGAGAAGGGCATCCCGTATCTGTACGTGGCCACGCAGGACGATGTGGGCCACGCGGCGGGGCTGGAGGTCGGCTCTGCGGCCGCGGCGATCGAGGATGCGGGGGACGCCGAGGAGACCGTCGAGAGCATCGTCGAGAAGCTGGCGGACCTCCGGTAAGCCGATGAGCGTCGATGAGGGCACCGGCGATTCGACCTCCGCGGAGGTCATCGAGATCGTGGGCAAGACCGGGATGCACGGAGAGGCGATGCAGGTGCGCTGCCGGATCCAGGAGGGTGAGAGCCAGGGGCAGGTGATCACCCGGAACGTGCTGGGGCCGGTGCGGGTGGGGGACATCCTCCAGCTGCGAGAGACCCAGCGCGATGCGGACGCCATCGGGGGGCGGTGAGCGATGGTCGAGCACCGCCGCTGCGACTACACGGGCGCGCCCATCGAGCCCGGCACCGGCACGATCCTCGTGCTGACCGATGGGACGATCATGCACTTCGTGGACTCGAAGGCCGAGAAGAACTGGCTGCTGGGCCGGGAGGCACGTGACCTGGAGTGGACCGAGGCCGGTGGCCGTCGGGACGCCGAGTGATGGGCGAGTCGACGTTCGTGATGGTCAAGCCCGATGGGGTCCAGCGGGGGCTCATCGGGCCGATCGTCCAGCGCTTCGAGACCCGGGGGTTCAAGCTGACCGCCGCGGAGCTGCGACAGCTGGATCGGTCGCTTGCGGAGGCGCACTACGCCGAGCACGCGGACAAGCCGTTCTTCGACGACCTCATCGAGTTCATCACGGCGGGCCCGGTGTTCACGATGGTGTGGATGGGACCGGATGTGACGCATCAGGTCCGACGGATGGTGGGCGCGACCGACCCGGCGGAGGCCGCCCCCGGCACGATCCGCGGTGACTTCGGGGTGGACCTGGGGCGCAACGTGATCCACGCCTCCGACCACGCCGACCCCGGCGCGAACGAGCGGGAGATCGGGCTGTTCTTCGGCGAACGGCCCCCGCTGTCGTACACCCGGATCGACGAGCCCTGGCTCGTCGAGTGACCGCTACAGCTCGCCGCGATCCAGCCGCGCCTCGACGGTGCGCGCGGCGGTGACCATGTTCTGCATCTTCGCCCGCGCGACCGGCCGCGGCAGCAGCTTCAGCCCGCAGTCCGGCGAGACCGTCAGCCGGTCGGGGGCGACGATCTGCAGCCCGCGGGTGATGTTCTCGATGATCTGGTCGACGGACTCGACGGTCGTGTCATGCACGTCGACGACGCCCAGCGCGAGGTCGGGGGCGAACGCGCCATCATCGAACACATCCAGCTGGGCGTAGCCGTCGTTGCACAGCTCGATGTCGAACTCGTCGATGGGGTAGGCGTTGATCTCCGGGTAGATGCGCGAGTAGTCACCGTAGCAGACGTGCAGCCCCACCCGCACCTCTGCGGGGATCCCCGCGACGATGCGCTCGAGGGCGCCGCCGACGATCGCATGATCATCGGGTGTCGTCGCCAGCGCGGGCTCGTCGATCTGCACGTAGCGGGCACCCGCCTCCACGAGCGCGGTCACCTCCTCGTTGACGAGGTCGGCGAGGTCGTACGTCAGGGCGGCGATGTCATCGTACGCCTCGTTGAACGACCAGCTCGCCAGCGTGTAGGGCCCCGTGATCGGGACCTTCACGGGGCGCTCGGCGACCCCGTCGGTGAAGCGGAACTCATCGACCAGCCACGGCTCGTCGTACCGGACCGTCTCGGTGACCGATGGCTTGTCGAAGTAGTTGTGCCCCCAGACCTTCACGGGACCGTTGAACTCGTAGCCCCCGATGCGCTCGGCGAAGTACTCGACCATCTCCTCGCGGCGCATCTCGCCGTCGACGACCGTGTCGAGCCCACAGCTGGCGTGCTCCTCGGTGATCAGGCGGGCCGCATCGTCGTACGCCTCGGCCAGTGCGGCCTCGTCGACCCCGTAGGCGGGGTCATCCTGGTGGTCACGGATGCGGTTCAGCCACGTCGGCTTGGGGTAGCTGCCGACGACGGTCGTGAGGATGAAGTGCTCGTGCGGGTGGTCGGGGGGGCGGAACTGCTCGCGGTTGTCGACGGCCCGGGCCATCACGCGACCTCCTCGGGCACACGCGCCGCCGCCTCCGCAACGGCGGCCAGCTTCTGTCGGTGCTTGCTCACGGGCAGATAGAAGGGCTCGGTGTTCGTCGAGAGGAACAGCCGCGTGGGATCTGCGGTGGGCAGTTGCTCGAAGACCCAGTCGACCCGGTCGACGATCGTCGTCGCCGACTCGACCTGTGTGTTCTGCCCATCGGTCACGCCGAGCGCCACCACATCGGCCAGCCCGTACTCGCCGGCGTTGTAGACCGTCTGGTCGCGGTCATCGGCGACGATGTCCACCCCGATGCCCGCCACCGGCGCATCGACGAGGTAGACGTGGGTCTGCTCGCTGAGCGCACCGAAGTACGTGTGGACGACGGTCTCCGCATCGGTGGCGGCGGTCACCGTCCCGTACAGCTCCTCCAGCTCGGCGAGGAGGTCCTCATCGGGGGGTGCGGTCACGAGCGAGGGCTCGAGCAGATACAGGGTCTCGATGCTCGGGGCACGCTCGAGCTCGGCGGCGAGCAGCTCTGCGAGCAGATGGTGGAACTCGATCGGATCCTCGACGCAGGCGTCCGTCGCGAGATCGGCGAGCGTGACCGGTCCGGGGAGCACCGCCTGCAGGTCCAGGGTGGGATCCAGCTGCGCCGCACGCTCGAGGTCCGCACCGATGTCCCCGGTGGGCCCCGGTACCTCCGTGACCGTCGGATGGCGGTAGAAGTTGTTGTTGTCGTAGTACCGGACGATCCCACCCGTCTCGACGGCGGGGTTGATCGTGAGCGGGTGCGCGAGCATGTCATCCCAGCGGAGCTGGCCCTCGACGATCCGGTCCAGGCCGGCATCACGCTGGGCATCGAGCACCTCCCCGCGGGCCTGCTCGTACGTCTCGAGCACCTCCGCAGACTCAGAGCCGTCGATCAGGTCGTGCTTCTGGTGGCCCTTGAGCCGCCCCAACCGGCGCTTCGCCCAGTCCGGCAGCGGGAACAGTCCGGGGGTCGTCGCGATGGTCTCCGTCATCATCCACGGTCGGCCATGCCCCTGTATAATATTGTTGATGCATCGTGATTACTCTGGGTCATATCGGGTGAGCACGTCGGCGTACAGCGCCTCCCCGCCCACCGTCCGGACGTGCCGCTGTCGCCGCTCCAGCGGGCTGCGCGCGAGCATGCGGGCCCAGCGGCTCTGGTCGGTGGCGTCGCTGGTGATGATCACCGCATGCCCACGTGGGCGCAGGATCCGGGGGAGATCCGCCACCAGGGGCGCGACCATGCTGAGCCCGTCGGGACCCGCATCCAGCGCGGCGGCGATCGGATCATCCGGGGCGGGGTCGCCCGCGGGGAGGTACGGGGGGTTGCACAGGAGCGTGTCGATGCTGTCGGCCCCGAGGGCGTGGGTGCGGTCGGCACAGAGCACCCCCAGCAGCCGGGGCGCTGCGGGCACACGCGCCACGGTCGCCTCGCACGCGTGCGGGTTGCGGTCGGTGCCCACGACCGCTGTGACCGCCGAGGTGGCCGTGAGCAGTCGCTGGAGCACCCAGCCGCTGCCGACACCCACCTCGCAGCACACCCCCCGCGCGAGGGGTGTGGCCGCCTCCAGCAGCAGTGCAGAGTCCGCCCCCGGGGGGTAGACGGTGAGGGACATCCCCCGTCGGTGTGCGAGCCGGCGACGGTGGCCATCCTCAGCCATCGGCCTCGTGCGCCAGCACCGCCTCGGTCAGCGCGGCGTACTCCGCAGGTGCGAGCGTGGCGGGCCGGCGCCGCAGCAGTGCGTCGTCCAGTCCGGCCAGCAGCTCATCGACCCCACCGATCGCCGAGAGATGGGTGGTGTTGCGCAGCGCGTTGCGCAGGGTCTTGCGCCGCTGGGTGAACACCGCGCGCACCACGTCGGCGAAGCGGTCGGGGTCCGCCACCGGATACGGGGCGGGCCGTGGGGTGATCGTGATCACCGCACTCGCCACGGCGGGGGGTGGGGTGAACGCCGACGGCGGCACCGGCTCGGCGATCGCGATCGCCGCGTGATAGCCCGCCGTCACCGTCAGCCGACCGTACGCGGCGGTGCCCACCTCCGCGCAGAGGCGGTCGGCGACCTCACGCTGGACCATCACCACCCCCGGCAGCTCCCGCCGCAGCAGCGCGAACAGCAGCGGCGAGGTCGCACTGTAGGGGAGGTTGGCGATGCAGCAGTCCACCTCGGGCCAGGGGGCCTCGACGGCGTCCGCCTCGCGCAGGGTCAGCCGCCCCGCGGCGATCGCCGCGTCGAACTCCTCCTGGAGGAACCGCACGAGCGCGCCGTCGCGCTCGATGGCGGTGACCCGTCGGCCCAGCTGCAGGAGCCGGTCGGTCAGCGCCCCGGTCCCCGGCCCGATCTCCAGGATGGACTCAGGGGCGGCGGACATGGGCAGATAGCCCGGGATGCGGTCGAGCACCCGCGCATCCGTGAGGAAGTGCTGGTCCCGGTCGGTGCGTGGGCGCACCCCGGCTCGCCGGAGCAGTGCCTGTGGGTCGCGGCTGCCGGGGGTGACCGACGCGGTCACTCGCCCACGCCGACGAAGAGACGGTACTTCACCGACTCATCCTGCAGCTCCTCGAGGATGCGCTCGGCGACGATCTCGCGCGGGCGATGCAGACCGTCGACCCGCTCGGCCACCGCATCGAACGAGTCGAAGGGGCCCCGCTTGCGCGCATCGAGGATCGCATCGCGGAGCTTGGTGCCGATCCCCGGCAGCAGGTTCAGCTGGTGCAGCCGCAGCGAGATCGGCCCCGCCTCGTTGTACACCGCGAGGAAGCGCTCGGGGTCCGCCTCGAGGATGGCGTCGATGGCGTAGTCGAGCTCGTTCCGGGCGGTGCTCGTCAGGTCGGCGAAGGTGACCTCCCGGAACGCATCGATCTCCTCGCGCTCCTCCGTCGGCGCCAGGACCAGCCGGTCACCGATGCTCACGTCGGCCCCCTCGACGAAGGTCGTCTCGTACAGCCGGAAGTCGGCCTCGCTGATCACCGTCCCCTCCAGCGGGCGGTCAGAGGTGGTCTGAGGGGTCATGTCGATGACGATGGCATGGCGGGTCGCGACAGCCGGGTCATCGGACTCCGCGCTGTCGGGGTCTGACGCGCTCATGATGCTCAGATGGTAGGTGCAGGCGACATATAAACGATGGCCCGTCAGATGTGCTTCGCGACGGTCCCGAGCACCGCATCCAGCTCATCGCCATCCAGCTGGTAGCGCCGCTTCGCGAACACCGACCGCAGCTCATCGCGGCTCTGCGGGCGCAGGTCGGCGATCTTGATCGCGGTGGGGAGGTCGATCTCCTCATGCTCGGCGAGGTCCTCCACCAGCGCGCGCGACTCCTCCGGCGAGAGCTCACCGAAGCGGTTGACGTGCTCGATGGCCCGCGCGAGCTCATACCGCAGCTCCCGGTCGGGGTCCGCAGCGCGCTCCATCTCCACGTCCGCGAGCAGCTCCTTGACCTCCGCGATCGTCTGGTACTGCTCCTCGAGCGTCTCTTTGAAGATCGTCATCGCATCACGCCTGCTGTGCGCGCAGGTGTGCGGGGAGGACGAACAGCGACTTCTGCTTGCCGCCATCGGTGATCTGCACCTCGTAGGCCCGGCCCTGGCGCCCGACGACCTCGCCGGTGTGGCCGTTGAAGCGGGGGTGGAACCGCCCCTTCCGTGTCGAGGGGTCCAACCGGAGGTGCACCTTCTGCCCCGGGGTGAACTCCTGGATCGCCCGCTGGGGCGGCGAGAAGCCACGCTCCCGGGGAGCGTTCGACAGCTTCCGGCGGGTCCCCTGCAGTGGTCCGTTCGAGTTCGGCATGATAGCTACCACATGGGTCCGCTGTATAAACCGTTTGTTCCTGCACAGGCGGGTCGATAAACGCTTTAGCACCACCCCGGAGTGGGTGGAGCATGCACCAGTCGATCAGCGGTCACCTGCGGACCGACGGCGGTGAGCATGATGGGCTGTCCCAGCAGGTCGAGCGCTTCGGCCTCGGGGTCTCGATGGTGATCCTCCTGGGCGCGGTCGCGGGGGTCGCCGCGGCCTGGGCGCTCGCAGACGTCGGTGCGGTCGCGATCATGGTCGGGCTGGGCGTGGGGTTCATCCTCTCACCCATCGGTGGACTGCTGATGCTGCGTCGGTAGCTCAGATCCGGCCCACGGTGTCGACCGACACGGACTCGACAGCGTCCACCGCGGCGAAGGCGGTCTCGACCGCCTCCGTCCCGCCTGCGGCGTCACCCACGATCACCGTGGGCATCAGCGCGACCAGACCGAAGGCGACGTCCTCACGCTCGAACCCCTTGACCTCCGCACCGTCGGGCAGCGCCTCGGCGAGCTCCGCCTCCAGCGCGTCCAGGTCGACCTCCGGGCTCGCAGGCATCAGCTTCAGCTTCGCGGCGACCTTCCCCATCCTCAGGGCCCCACGAACGCACACTCGGGACACTCGTACAGGTTGCTCTGCTTGCGGCAGGTCGCACAGCGTGCGATCGCCGCATCGCAGACCGGACAGGCGAACTGGGCGGCGCTCATGCCGGCGATGTTCACGCCGCATGAGACGCACACCACCGCCGTGCGGGTTGAGGCCTCGCTCATGCCCCCAGATGCCGGGGTGGTGGCTTAATCACTGTCGATGTCGTGCTCACAGCCCCATCATCACGACGGGGCCGAACAGCACCCCCATGAGGTGCACCCGGCGGGTGTGCACCCGCGGAGGCAGCAGGCCGAGCAGCGCCGCGGCGGTGAAGACCCCGATCCCGATCGCACCGGCGAAGACGCCCGCGAGCGCCAGCAGGAACAGCAGGACCGCGACGATGATGGGGCGCCGCGGCAGGCGGCGGATCTGCTCGAGGTACCACTCACCCACCCGCAGCAGGACGATGAGTGCACAGCCCGCCGCCAGCACGCACAGCAGCAGCAGGGTGAGCACCGATGCGGGTGCGGCACCCCCGCCCAGCTGCTCGAGGGCGATGGTGATGCCACTGCGCGGAGAGCCGATGACCACCAGCGAGGCCAGGGCGAACACCGCGGTCGAGGTGTCGGCCCCGCTGGTGGCGATGATGTAGCGGCGGTCCGTCTCCGCCCCGGTCGTCGTGGATCCACCCACACCGCCGAGGGCGATGATCGAGGCGACGCCCGCAGAGACGCCCGGCAGAAAGCCCACCATCGCGCCCCCGAGGGCCCCACTCGTCGCCGCACGCACCGCCACCCGTGGGCGGACCTGCAGGGCGGCCCCCCGCTGCGGGGGGATCTGCCCACCCGCCGAGAGGGCATCGAGCAGGATCGGTGCGCCGAAGAGGCCCGAGAAGATGGGGCCGAGGATCGAGACCATCCCCGGCGGCAGCAGCCCACCGCTGGTGGGCAGATCGAGCGTGAGCTGGCCGAAGCCCACCGCGAGCAGCATGCAGCAGAGGCCGCCGAGGCGACCGCGGGTGGTCGGCTCGGAGATGACGAGCACCCCGGCGATCAGCGCGATCAGCACCGGGACCGCGCGGCGGAACAGCGTGTGGTGGGTCCCGATCAGGTGCGCCAGCGGGAGCGCCAGCGCGACGGCGACGATGAGCGCGACACCGCTGCCGATCGCCGACAGCCGGATGGCCTCCGCTCCCGCCCCCTGCAGCACCATCCGGTGCCCCGGAAGCGCACCCACGACGGTCGCCGCCTCGGGGACGCCGAGGACCAGCCCCGGGACGATCGACAGGTAGGTGTGCGTGATGCCCGCGGAGAGGATGGCCGCTGCCATCACGACCGGGGGCTGTGCGACCGTGGAGGTCACCGCCAGCAGCAGGAAGCCGATCGTGTTGACGTGCAGCCCGGGGATGAGCCCGGTCACCGTGCCCAGCAGGACCCCACAGCCCGCGGCGACGAGCATCATCACGACGACCGACATCGCCGTCGCTGGCGCGTGCTGCTATGTGAACCGCAGGAAGGGTTGGCCGCTCAGCCGAAGAGGGTGCCGAGACCCTCACCGGAGGGCTCGTCATCCTCGTCGTCGTCGGCCTCCTCCGCGTCGGCCGCCTCGTCCGCCTCCGCCTCGGGGGCAGCGGCCTCGGCCGCCCCACCGGCACCCGCTGCGGGTGCCGCCGCCGGCGCCACCGCGGCGGTCTCGACCGCCTCGTCGATGTCGACGTCCTCGAGCGCGGCCACGAGGGCCTTCACGCGCGAGTCCTCGACATCCGCGCCCGCCGCCTCCAGGACGGCGGTGACGGTGTCCTCAGTGATCTCTTCGTCCAGTTCGTTCAGTATGAGTGCTGTGTAGATGTATTCCATGTGTCTGTGTTACCCGAACATCGCTCCGAGGCCCTCCGCCCCGGCGTCGTCGTCATCATCATCGTCGTCATCCTCAGGCGGTGCATCTGTTGGTGCGGCGCTGTCCTCCTCGGCTGCAGGCGCAGGTGCCGCGGGTGCGGGTGCGGTGAGGTCCTCGGGGACCACCGCGGGGTCGTCGATCCGCACCGCCAGCGCGCGCGAGCTCCCATCTGCGAGCGCCAGCAGCTCGTCGATGAGCCCCGGGGCCGCGATCGCCGCCGCGCGACCGACCGCCCGGGCATCGGCCTCGGCGGCCGCGACCAGCTGCGGCGCGGTGCTCGGGGTCGCGATCGCCGCACCCACCGACAGCCCGACCGCCCGGGATGCCGCCGTCTGCAGGTCCGCACGGTACGCATCGAGGTCGATCGCGAGCTCCTCGGGGGCGAACAGCACACCCTCGGAGACGACCGCACGGAGGTCGAGGCCGACCTCCTTGGGCTCCATGCCCAGCTCGTTCAGCACACCCGCGAGCTCCTCGGTGACGATGTCACCTGCGCTCGCGACCTGTGAGTCCTCCGTGACGCGGATCGACCCCTCCATGATCCGCGCGGCGGCGCCCACCTGCTGGAGCTCCCCGACGAACGGGCCGGGGTCCACACCGGTGTCGCCGGCGGGGATCGTGATGTCGTTCGGCACGGTCTCGCCCGGGCCGATCGGGGCGGGCGTCTTCGATGCCTCCAACTGCCGGTACAGGCCGAAGGGGTTGTCCTCGGTGCCGATCAGCGCCACCTGCCCGTGCAGCTGCTCGATCAGCAGCTCCGCGTCCCCTCCGGCGGCGGCCAGCGCGCGCTCGACGAGGGAGTTGCGGCTCATGCGCACCGTGGCACGACCGTGCAGCTCCGCCCGCATGCTCTGCAGCTGCCGGCTGGGGATCCCCGAGACCTCGACGATCCCGATCGACGGGTACGCCTCCACGAACGTGGTGAGCGCCTCCACCTCCGCCTGCTTCCAGGCGGGGATCTCCTCGGTCTGCCGGACCGACTCGGACTCGCTCATGCCTCGACCTCCACCGCGGGTCCCATCGTCGTCTTCACGTAGATCGAGTCGATGTTGAACCGGCCACGGTCGAGTGCCGCATCCAGTCGCCGGATGATCACATCGATGTTGTCGGCGATCTCCTCTGCGGACATGTCCTCCGCACCCACGCGGGTGTGGAAGGTGCGCCGGTCACGCGAGCGGAGCTGGACCGTGTTCTTCATGCGGTTGACCGTCTCGACGACGTCGTCGTCGGGCTGCAGGGGGGTGGGCATCTTGCCACGGGGGCCCAGCACCGTCCCGAGCAGCCGACCGATGTCCGGCATGAGTCCCGCCTCGGCGACGAAGAAGTCCGCGCGTGCGGCGAGGTCCTTCGCTGCATCGGTGTCATCGCCGAGCTCGGCGAGCGCGTCCGCACCCATGACCTCGTCGGCCACAGCCTCCGCCTGGAGTGCGGTCTCCCCCGATGCGAAGACGATGATGGTGGTCTCCTGGCCGGTCCCGGCCGGCAGCACCACCGCCTCGTCGACGCGCATCGCGGGATCTTGAAGGTCCAAATCGCGCAGGTTGACCGCGAGGTCGACCGTCTCACGGAACTGCCGTGAGGGGGCCGCCTCCAGCGCCTGCGTGACTGCGTCAGTGATCGTGTTTGCCATATTCACCTCCGTAGTACGCCTAGGGCTCCTACGGGTCAGTGAAACAGGGAGTGCCTGTCTCATCCGCAGGCAGACGTAGGATTCGGTTAAAGCCGTCGAAGCGCGGCAGGGCGAGCATTCACTCGATTC
>JAVLBV010000023.1:0-14700 GCA_031580685.1 Haloquadratum sp.
GCGGCAGACCCGTGCTCATCACACCACGGTCGACCTGCCGGTGTTCGCGATGCATCGGACGGCCGCCCGGCTGCAGCGGCGCTGGCGAGCTCCTCCGGCAGCGGCACCGTCCCATCACCCTCGCTGTCCTTGCCCACGATGTACGCATCCGCCGGCTGCTGTGACTGGCGACCATCGGCGGCCTCGTCGATGAAGGCGGCCTCGGTCCCCGTCCGCAGTGCGGCGACGTTGACGTCCCCCAGCTCCCGCACCCGGTCGACGGTCGGCTCATCGACGACCACCCAGTCCACCCCCGCCTCCAGGCCGGCGGTGATGCGACGCCGCTGGGCGTCCCAGTCCCCGACGGTGGCGTCCGCACGCAGCCAGACGCTTCGGTCCATGTCCGCATCACCGCCGCCCGTTGCTTGAAATTGCCGACTCAGGGGGCGGGTGCACCGGGAGGGACACAACCCCCGCACCGACATGTCAGCGTGGGAGTATGACAGCGATAACTTCATTAAAACTTGACAATATCTATTGATATGTCTGTGAATGACACACAGTCGCGGCGGGACGTGCTGAAGACCGCAGGAGTGGCGGGGATGGCCGGCATCGCTGGACTGAGCGGCTGTCTGGAGGGAGGTGGTGGGGGCGAATCGGAGTATCCCGCACTGGGGAACTATCCGATCGAGGGCGACACCGCCACGCTGGGGTTCAACGTCCCGCAGACAGGGCCGTATCAGGAGGAGGGCGCGGACGAGCTGCGCGCGTACGAACTGGCGGTGGAGCATCTCAACAACGGTGGGGGCTGGGTGGATCTCTGGAGCGACCTCTCGGGGGATGGGGTCAACGGGTACCAGATCGACTACGTGACCGGAGACACAGCGACGGACGCTGACACGGCGCGCGAGTCCGCCTCGCGGATGGTCGAGCGGGATGGGGTGATCATGTTCGCCGGGGGGTCCTCCAGTGCGACGGCGATCGCACAGCAGGAGCTCGCACAGCAGGAGAAGGTGGTCTACATGTGCTGTCTGACACACTCGAACGACACGACCGGAGGCGACTGCGTCCGGTACGGCGTCAGGGAGATGTTCAACGCCTACATGACCGGACAGGCGCTCGCACCGATCGTCACGGCGGAGTACGGCGACGGGCTCGAGTTCTACCAGCTCTATGCGGACTACACCTGGGGGCAGACGGTGGAGACCTCGATCAGGGAGTTCTTCGGGGCAGCGGGCTGGTCGGAGGTCGACTCCGTGCCGACCCCACTGGGCACGGACGACTACTCCACGTTCCTGTCGGGCGCGGTCGACTCGGGCGCGGATGTGCTCTTCCTGAACCACTACGGGCTGGATGGCTCCAACTCCGTCTCACAGGCGGTCGATCAGGGTGTCAACGAGGAGATGGAGATCGTCGTGCCGCTGTACAACGTGCCGATGGCAGCAGGGGCCGGCGGGTCGATCGAGGGCGTCTTCGGGACCGATGGGTGGGATGCGAACCTGGACAATGAACCGACCCGGCTGTTCGCGGACGCGTTCGTCGAGAGGTACGGGACCGTGCCGAGCTCCCCCGCCAGGCTGGCGTACTCCGGGACCATGCTGTACGCCGCTGCGGTCGAGCGGGCAGGGACGTTCTACCCACCCGAGGTCATCCGCGAGCTGGAGGGGTATGAGTGGGACAACGGTGGCCTGGGCGAGGAGGTGCTGCGCGCCTGTGATCATCAGGCGATGCGGGATATCCTCGTCGTCAGAGGGCTCTCAGCGGCCGAGCAGGATCCCACCGCCGGCAGATACTGGGAGGTGGTGGAGCAGGCCTCCTACCCCGATCAGGTCGGGTATGGGTGTGACAGTGGTCCAGCGGCTGCCTGTGAGCTTGGGGCATACGGGGACGAGTGAGTGCCAGGCGGTGCAGCCATCGATGCGGACCGCCGGGGTGGGTAGTGTGACCAGTGACGGTGGGCATCGGTGGGGGTGGCCGGTGTGAGCCTGCTCGCGACGGGCATCGGGTTCCTCATCCAGACGCTCGCGGTCGCGTCGATCTACATCCTGGTGGCGATCGGGCTGTCGATCACCCTCGGGACGCTGAAGTTCGTCAACTTCGCACATGCCGCGGTCTACCTGGCGGGCATCTACATCGGCCTCGCGGTCGCGTTGGAGCTGCCGTTCAGCGGTGACATCGGTCGGAGCATCGGACTGGGGGAGGTCGGGCTCGGGCTGGGGTTCCTGGCCGCGCTCGCGGTCATCCCCATCATCAGCTTCGGTCTGGGCCTGCTGATGGAGCGGTTCATCGCACGGCCGTTCTACGACCGACCGGACACCGATCAGATCCTGGTGACGTTCGGGGTCCTCCTGATCGTCCAGGAGGTCATCCGGGGGCTCGTCGGCGGCCGGTCGATGACGTTCACCCGCCCCGGGTGGGCACAGGGTGCGATCGGGCTGGGGCCGTTGGGGACCTTCGCCCGGTGGCGCCTCGCGATCATCGCGATCACCGCCGTGCTCGTGTTCGTGGTGTACCTGTACATCGAGTACACGGACGTCGGCCTGGCGGTCCGCGCGGGCACAGAGGATGCGGAGATGGTGAACCTGTTGGGGGTCCGTGTGACCCGTCCATTCCTCCTGATCTTCGGGGTGGGATCGGGGCTCGCAGGGGCAGCCGGGGTCGTCAGTGGCCCGGTCTTCAGCGTCGTCCCAGAGGTGGGTATCGGGGTGCTGGTCCCCGCATTCCTGGTCGTGGTCGTCGGTGGCGTCGGCAGCCTCGTGGGGTCGGTCGTCGGTGGGCTGCTCATCGGGGCGGTCGAGGTCGGCCTGCAGATGGGTGCGCCCACGTGGGCATCGGTGGGGATCTACGCCCTGGCGGCGGTCGTGATCATGCTGCGGCCGGCCGGCTTGTTCGGGGTGGTGGAGGTGGATGAATGAGCGGTGAGGCGGAGGCCTCGACGGGCCAGGGGCGCGGAGAGGCGGAGGACCTGGTGGCCAGGTGGGATGCGCTCCGGCAGCGGGAGGCGTTCCCGGCGATCGCCGCGGTCGCGTTCGTCATCGTGTTCCCCCTGATCTTCACGAATCTCCCCGCCTACAACGGCTACATGTCGTTGGTCGAGCTGATCTACATCTGGGCGATCTTCGCGATCGGCTTCAACCTGCTGCTGGGGTACACGGGCCTGCTGTCGTTCGGACACGCGGCGTTCTGGGGGGCGGGCGCGTACGCGGCGGGACTGTTCAGTGTGGCCGTCTCTGGTGATCCGCTGGTCATGGTGGTCGTCGCAGCGGTGACCGCGGTCGTGCTCGCGGTGTTCCTGGGGGTGCTGTCGCTCAGACGCGGTGGCATCTACTTCGCCATCCTGACGCTCGCATTCGGCCAGATGATGTACTACATCGCCCTCGGACCACTGGGGGCGATCACCGGGGGAGAGGACGGGTTCACGGGGGTCACCGTCGGTCCGCTGTTCGGGGTCCTCGAGATGGGCGCCGAGTTCGCGGGGGTCCTTGGCGTGCTCCTGCATGATGTCGGGTACGTGGTGTTCGCGAGCTTCTTTGTGCTCGCTGTCGCAGCGGCGGTCCGGATCGTCCGGTCCCCCTACGGAACCATCTTCCAGGCCATCGCGGAGAATGAGCAGCGCGTGGAGTTCCTCGGCCTGCACGTCTGGCGGTACAAGCTCGCCGCGTTCGTCCTCTCTGCTGCATTCGCAGGCGTCGCAGCAGGACTGCACACCGTCCACGCCAGGTACGTCGCGATCGCCTCGCTGTACTGGATCACGAGCGGTGACATCGTCATCATGACCGTCCTCGGGGGGACATCGTCGGTGTTCGGACCCATCCTGGGTGCACTGGCGTTCCTGTATGTGGAGAACATCGTCTCGGGTGAGATCGCCTTCTGGCTGCTCATCCTGGGGGTGCTGTTCGTGACCGTCGTGTGGCTGTTCCCATCGGGGCTGTGGGGTGTCATGACCGCGATGCGCACGGCCGTGCGTCGCAGGCTCCTGGAGGAAAGACCGTGACCATCCTGGCGATCACCGGGCTCACGAAGCGATTCGGCAACCTCACCGCGGTGGACGACCTGTCCCTGCGCATCGATCGGGGGGAGTCGCTGAGCATCATCGGACCGAACGGCGCGGGCAAGTCCACCACGGTGAACCTGATCACCGGTCTCCTGCAGCCATCTGCGGGGGAGGTGCTGTTTCACGGGGAGGACATCACCGGTGCGCAGCCGCATGAGATCGTCCAGCGGGGGCTGAGCAGGTCGTTCCAGACGGCCTCGATCTTCCCCGAGCTGACCGTGGAGCAGAACGCGATCGTCGCGGCGTTGGGGGCCGAGCACGGGTCGTTCAGCCTGAACTTCCTGCGTCGGCTCGTGGGGTATGATGCGGTGGCCGAGCGCGCCCGGCGCACGCTGGAGGACATGGGTCTGTACGAACAGCGCGAGCTGGAGGCACAGTCGCTACCGTACGGTGACAAGCGGCGCCTGGAGATGGCGCTTGCACTGACCAGTGATCCGGACCTGCTCTTCCTGGATGAGCCGACCGCGGGCATGTCACCCGACGAGACGGAGACGACGGTGGCGCTCATCGAGCGGGTCAAACAGGAGCGGGACGTCACCATCGTGCTGATCGAGCACGATATGGAGATCGTCTTCCGCATCTCCGATCGGATCGCCGTGCTGAGCCAGGGGGCGAAGATCGCAGACGGCACACCCGCGGAGATCCAGGGGGACCCCACCGTTCAGGAGGCCTACCTGGGGGGGATCGAGATATGAGCCTGCTCGAACTCGAGGAGGTCAACGCCTACTACGGTGAGAGCCACATCCTCCGGGATGTCACGATGACGGTCGAGGGTGGCCAGATCATCGCGCTGCTCGGGCGGAACGGTGCGGGCAAGACGACCACGCTCCGGAGCATCACGGGGGCGGTGCCTCCGGAGGTGCGCACGGGGTCGATCCGCTTCGATGGCGAGGAGATCACCGGCGAACCACCGGAGGACATCTCCGCACGCGGGCTGTCGCTGGTCCCCGAGGAGCGCCGGATATTCTCGAATCTGACCGTCGCAGAGAACCTCCATGTGCCGGATATCTCCCAGAACCTGTTCAACCGGCTCGGTCGCGCCGTCGAGACGGGGAAGCTGGGGATCACAGATGCAGCGGTGTTTGAGCAGTTCCCACGGCTCGACGAGCGCCGTGAGCAGAAGGCGGGGACGCTCAGCGGGGGTGAACAGCAGATGCTCGCGATCGCACGCACGCTCAAGCAGGACACCGACCTCCTCATGTTGGATGAACCCTCCGAGGGGCTCGCGCCGCTGATCGTGGAGGACGTGCTCGAGATCATCCAGACGGTCGCCGACCAGGGGACGACGATCCTGCTCGTCGAGCAGAACGTGGCGGCTGCGATCGCGCTCGCGGACTACTGCTACGTGCTCGATCAGGGGCGGGTCGTGCACGAGGCGACCGCCGATGCGCTCGCCGCGGATGAGGCGGTCAGGAGACAGTACCTCGGCGTATGAGCGAGGAGACCGGACCGGGCGGCCAGCAGAGCCCACAGGCGGTGCTCGAGGAGGCGAACATCATCACCTTCGCCGACGGCGAGATGCGGCTCACCGCCGAGTTCGAGGCGGCCATGGGGGTGTATCATGACTCGTACATCGACCTCGACGAGCGCGCGTATCAGCAGAGCGTCGCAGAGGCGTTCGCGATCGATCCGGATGAGGTCGCCGGGCAGATCGACCACTTCGGGGTGACCAGAGAGCAGTTCGTCGCATATCTGGCGATCAGCGCACAGCTGGGGAGGGACACCCCCGTCACAGCGCGCGCCGAGATGGCGATGCTGGTCGCAGAGAGTGCGCCATCCACCCCCGTGCCGGCGGGGCTCGTGGAGCTCGATGATGCGGGGTATGCGTCCTTCCTGCAGCAGCACCCCCGCGCTGCGGTGGTCGTCTGGAAGCGCTTCTGTGAGCCGTGTGACCGGATGAAGCAGGACCTGGACCCCGTGAGCACCGCGTTCCCGCCGGCTGTCGTCGTCGCCGGCGTCGATGGGGAGGCGACCCCGGCGTTCCGCCGGCAGTTCAGCGTGGATGCGGCGCCATCGGTGCTGCTGTTCGACGACGGGGACTGCCAGCTGACACTCGCGGGCTACCACTCAGCCGAGCAGGTCGCGACCGCCTGTGCGGAGGTGTACGGCACCGGGTGAGTGGGCCGACCGGTCGGTCCACACGGACCGCCGGTGGGCCGGCCCATCCCCCGTGGGGGGCTACAGGCCCGCCGCCTCAGCCGCCGCTGCGGGGTCGGCCCCATCGTGGATCACCGCAGCGACCGCCGCGGTGATCGCACCCGGGTCGGGGTGCTGGAAGATGGAGCGGCCCATCGACACGCCCGCCGCCCCCGCATCCATCGCACCTGCGACCATCTCGAGCGTCTCGGTGTCCGACCCACGGGCACCCCCCGCGATCAGCACCGGCCGGTGGGTGGCTGCGGTCACCACCCGGTAGCTGTCGGGGTCGCCACTGTAGCCCGTCTTGATCAGGTCCGCCCCCAGCTCCGCCGCCAACCGCACCGCATGCGCCAGCGCCGTCGGGTCGGTCTCATCGATCCCCGGACCACGGGCGTAGCTCATCGCCAGCACGGGCAGACCGTACCGGTGGGCCTCCTCGATGACCGCACTCAGCTGGGTCATCTGGTCGGGCTCGTAGGGGCTGCCCACGTTCAGGTGGAACGACACCGCATCAGCGCCCGCGCGGATCGCCGCGGGGACGCTCGCGGTCTGGCGCTTGTCATCCTCATCGGGCCCGATCGCGGTCGAGCCGTTCAGATGGACGATGAACCCCGCACCGTGCGTCTGCGGCAGCACACGGTCGGCCACCCCCGTGTGCGTCAGCACCGCATCCGCCCCGTTGGCACAGATCGCCGCCACCGTCGCCTCCAGCTCGACGAGTCCGGCGACCGGACCCAGGGTGATCCCGTGGTCCATGGGCACGACCAGATGCCGGCCTGCGGTGCCGACCCGGCCCAGCCGTGCGGTGAGTCCTGGGGTCATGGTATGTCTCACGCTGGCATGGGGGTGTTATGGCCGTTCCGCTCTGGGGGCGCCAGCGCGTGCACCTGCACGGAGGGCGGCCGCCTGCTCGGTCACCGTGGCGGCGATCGCATCGGTCGGGCTCCCCGCGGCGATGCCATCGGCGATCGTGTCGATGAGGGCGCTGCCGACGATGATGCCATCCGCACCCGCGGCGACGATCTCCTGTGCCTGTGCGGGGGCGGTGATCCCGAAGCCCACCGCCCGTGGCACCGACGCATCCGCCACCCGTGCGAGGCTCGCGGCCGTCTGGGTGGACACGTCTGCACGTGCGCCCGTCACCCCCAGGCGCGCCTGCACGTACAGATACCCCGTGACCGCATCCTTGATGCGATCGAGCCGGCTGCCGCGGGTGGTGGGGGCGACGATGAAGATGAGCGCACAGTCGTGCGCCGCGCACACCGCCTGCAGTGGTGCGGCCTCGTCGATCGGCAGGTCAGGGATGATCAGCCCCTGCACCCCAGCGGCGGTGGCGTCGGCGACGAACGCCTCGAGGCTCGCGCTGTGATCGGGGGCATCACCGTACTGCGCGAGGAGGTTGTAGTAGGTCATGCAGACGATCGGCGCATCGACCGCGAGCGTCCGCACCAGCTCGAGGTAGCGCGCGGGCGTCATCCCCGCCTCCAGCGCACGCACGATCGCCGCCTGGATCGTCGGCCCCTCCGCGATCGGCTCGGAGAAGGGCAGCCCCAGCTCGATGATGTCCGCACCCCCCGCATCGACGGCCTCGATGAACCGACGCGAGCGCTCGATGTCGGGGTCGCCGGCGGTGAGGTAGGGGATGAACGCGGGGCCGTCACCGAAGGCGGCGCTGATCGGGTGCATCACCCACCCTCGGCGAACACATCCATCGAGGGGGCGATCGACAGGTCGCGCGCGGCGGTCTCCTCGATCGCCGCCTCGAGGTCCTTGTCGCCGCGCCCGGAGACGTTGATCAGCACCGGCCCCGTGAGCGTCTCCGCTGCCGCCTCGAGATAGCCGAACGCGTGGGCCGTCTCGAGGGCGGGGATGATCCCCTCGAGCTGGCTGAGCCGGTGGAAGGCGATGAGCGCCGCGTCGTCATCGACCGGCACCGGCTCGACCCGTCCGGTGTCGACCAGGTGTGCCAGCTGGGGGCCCACCCCCGCGTAGTCCAGCCCCGAGGAGATCGAGTGGCTCTCCATGATCTGCCCGTCGGCATCCTGCAACAGCCGCGTCCGGGCGCCGTGGAGCACGCCATCCGCACCCGTCGACAGCGATGCCGAGTTCGGCGCCACCCCCGCATCGACGTCGACCTCCAGCGAGGACCCCCCCGCCTCGACCGCGATCAGGCGCACCTCGGGGTCATCCAGGAAGGCCGCGAAGCTGCCCATCGTGTTCGACCCCCCGCCCGCACACGCCAGCACAGCACCCGGGAGCTCGCCGGTCTGCTCGAGCAGCTGGCTGCGCGCCTCCTGGGAGATCACCGCATGGAAGTCCCGCACCATCGCGGGGAACGGGTGCGGGCCCACGACCGACCCGATCACGTAGTGCGTGTCCTCGACGTTGGTCGCCCAGTCCCGCATCGTCTCACTGATCGCCTCCTTGAGGGTCCCACGGCCGATCGTCACCGGTCGGACCGTGGCACCGTTGAGCTGCATCCGGAAGACGTTGGGGCGCTGCCGGGTGATGTCGCGCTCGCCCATGTACACCTCACACGGCATCTCCAGATGTGCCGCCGCCATGGCGGTGGCCGTCCCGTGCTGGCCCGCGCCCGTCTCGGCGATGATCCGCTCCTTGCCCATGTACTTCGCCAGCAGCACCTGTCCGAGCGCGTTGTTCAGCTTGTGTGCCCCGCCATGCAGCAGATCCTCCCGCTTGAGGTAGACGGGCAGCCCGTACCGCTCCGAGAGCCGAGCGGCGTACTGGGTGGGGGTGGGACGCCCACCGAAGGCGGCGATCTCGGTGGCGAACTCGTCCATGAACCCCTCCTCGTTCTCACACACGTACCGCTGGTACGCATCGGCGAGCTCCTCGATCGCAGGCATCAGCGCCTCCGGCACGTACTGTCCGCCGTAGGGGCCGAACTTCCCGGGCTCTGTCTCGGTGCTCATGCCGACCCCACGGTGGCAGGGGTCGTGAACCCCCGGGTCCGTTCGTGGACGTCACCGGCCATGATCGCCGACCCGATGAGCAGGCCGTCCGCGCCCGCCGCGAGCATGCGGTCTGCATCTGCCGGGGTCGCCATCCCACTCTCGGCGATCACCACCGGTGCACTGGCGGTGGGGATGAGCGCCTCGGCGACACCGAGGTCGACCTCCAGCTGACCGAGATCCCGGTTGTTCACGCCGATCACCTGCGCGCCCGCCGCCTCGGCGCTCGCCAGCTCCGCTGCGGTGTGCACCTCCACCAGCGGGGTCATCCCCCGCTGACGTGCGGCGGCGATGAGTGCCTCCAGGGATGGCGTCTCGGGACCGTCGAGGAAGCGTGCGATCAGCAGCACCGCATCCGCGGCGACCACGTCGAGTTGGTCCTCCCGGACGATGAAGTCCTTCCGCAGCACGGGCACCGCCACCGCGGCCCGCACCCGCCGCAGCATCTCGGGGTCGCCACCGAAGTGCGTCGGCTCCGTCAGCACCGACAGCGCCGCCGCCCCCGCATCCACCATCGCCCGGGCGAGCTCGACCGGGTCGTCCCCGCGGTGCGTGGACGTGGTGGGGGAGGTCGGCTTGATCTCGGCGATGACCGGCCGGGCGCCCGCCGCAGCGGCCGCCGACAGGGCCGCCGTCAGTGGACGCGCATCGACACGGAGCGGCTCCGCACCGCCTGGGCGCTCATGTGCCGCCTCCAGGATGGCCTGGACGGATGGGGCGAGCGGCGGATGGCTGATGTCCATATATGTACATTGATGGACGGAACTGCACAAAAGGGTTGCGTGTCAGTCCGCATCGACCAGCTCGAAGAGCTGGCCCCAGTCCTCAGCGTCGCTGTGCTCAGGGAGGCCGTTGCGCAGCTGCGTGAGGTCCGCGGGTGGGATGACCGCCGCCACCTTCGCCATGATCGTCCGGGCGATGTACGCCGCCTCCGCACGGTCGGTCTGGGTCTCGGTCGCGACCGTCTCCAGGAAGCGCGCCCAGTCGAACCGCTCGCCGTGGGTGCCTGCCCCCGCGTCGATGTACCAGCGGACACCCACGGGGAGGTTCGAGGCGACATCCGAGGCATCGCCGGCACCGATCCTGCGGCCCAGCGTGGTCAGCACCACCCGGATCGCACGCACGGTGCGACCGGTGTCCGGGAACTGCAGCTCGTGCGTCAGCTCACCGACGAACGTGTCGTAGTCCATGCGGGGACTACCGCTCGCACCCCAAAGAAGCTTGAGGCCGCCTACTGGGGACTCGGGTGCGACGGACCCACCGCGTCCCCGCTCGGCAGCGCCGAGCCGGTGATCTGCTTGAGCCGGTCGACCAGCGATTCGGTCGCCTGCTCACCCTCGAGGGCGATCTCCAGGACCTCCGAGATGTGCGAGACCGGGAGGATCTCCACCATCTCGTCGTACTCATCCTCGATCATGACGTCCTGCAGGTTGGCCCGCGGGATGATCACCGTGGTGATGCCGGTCTTCGCCGCCGCCTCGATCTTGTGGGTGACACCGCCGACGGGTAACACGTCACCGCGCACCGAGAGGCTGCCGGTCATCGCCACCGACTGGTCGACGCCGATCTGCTCGAGGGCGGAGATGACCGCCGTCGCGACGGTGACGCTGGCAGAGTCGCCCTCGACACCCTCGTGTGACTGGACGAACTGGATGTGGATGTCCTGCTCGGAGATGTTCTCCCCCGAGTACTTCTTGATGATCGCAGAGACGTTCTGGACCGCCTCCGTCGCGATCTCCTGGAGCTTCCCGGTGGCGATGATCCGTCCCCCCTCGCCCTGCTTGGGGGTGATCTCCGCCATCACGGGCATCACGATGCCCGAGTCATCACCCATCACGGCGAGGCCGTTGACGCGACCCGGGCGGAACCCACCCTCCGGCGACAGCTCGTAGTCCTTCCGGCGCTGGATGTAGTCATCCGCCAGCTGCTGCTCGATCGAGCGGCTCTGTGACTTCGCGGTGAGCACCTCTGCTCGGGTGACCACCTCACGGTCGGCCGCACGGCCGATGTCGCCGGCGACACGGACCAGCCCACCGAGGTTGCGGAGCTTGAGGGTGAGATGACCCTTGCGACCCGCCCGGCGGCGGGCCTCGAGGATGATCTCCTCGATCGCATCGCGGCTGAACGCGGGCAGTCGGCCATCCTTCTGGACCTCCTGGGCGACGAACCGGGCGTACTTCCGTCGCATCTCCGGGGTGTCCTCGATGGTGTCATCCATGTACACCTCGTACCCGTACCCCTTGATCCGCGAGCGCAGCGCGGGGTGCATGTTCTCCATCGCGTCCAGGTTCCCCGCCGCGATCATGATGAAGTCCGTCGGCACCGGCTCGGTCTGGACCATCGCCCCCGAGGAGCGCTCGGACTGGCCGGTGATCGCGAAGGCGCCCTCCTGGATCGCCGTCATCAGGTGCTGCTGGCTGCGGATGTCGAGGGTGTTGATCTCGTCGATGAACAGCACCCCCTTGTTGGACTTGTGGATCGCACCGGGCTCGACGCGGTCGTGACTCGGCGTCTCCATCCCGCCGGACTGGAATGGGTCGTGCCGCACATCGCCCAGCAGCGCCCCCGCGTGCGCACCCGTCGCATCCTCGAACGGTGCCGTCGGCGTGTCGGTGTTGTCGACGAGCATGTTGGGGATCATCGCATCGCTGCCGCGCGACCCGTAGCGGAACGCGAGGTAGATGACCCCCGCGGCGAGGATCCCCAGGAGGATCTGCCCCGCGATGATCAGGGCGTACCCGAGCACCACGGCGATGATGATCCACATCAGGAACGTCCGCATCTGGTTGCGCTTGCGGGCCTCCTCCTTGTGCGCGTCCACGATCTGCTCCCCCTTGCCCGCCGGCACCGTGCGCACCTTGGGGTTGTTCCCGTCGTCGGGGTTGTGGTACACCAGCACGTCCTGCAGCTCCTCGCGGGGCAGCAGCTCCGACATCGCCTTCGCCAGCATCGACTTGCCCGTCCCCGGCGAGCCGATCATCATCACGTGTCGGCGCTGCTGCGCCGCCTTCATCACCACGTCCCGGGCATGCTCCTGCCCGATCACCTGGTCGACCAGGCGGTCGGGGACCTCGATGTCGTCGGTGGTGTCGACCTGCAGCCCGCCGAGGAGGTCGTCCTCAGCGATCGATTCATCCACCGGCATCGTCGCATCCACATCGCTGCCGAGGTCCTCCGCGAGGTCGGATGGCGGCGACTCAGCTGGTGGGTCGGTCGTCGTCTGTTCTGATTCCAACTCGTCTGTCATGGATGATTGAGTATCAGATTCAAGGGTGGATTGTTGATATACTTTCTCCCGGTGGTGCCCCACGAGACGGCCGCTGCCTCCCGATTTCGGCGGTCTGAGGGCAGCTCCGGGATGGCGGACCCTTTGATATAGTGCCCCCCCGTACCTGAACGCATGCGGGGCTTCTACATCGGGCGGTTCCAGCCGTACCATGATGGGCATCACCAGATGGTGGAGGCGATCGCGGGCGAGGTGGATGAGCTCATCCTCGGCATCGGCTCTGCGGGGGACTCCCACACGATCCACGACCCGTTCACCGCGGGCGAGCGCATCATGATGCTCACGAAGGCCCTCGAGTCCGTCGATGCACGCACCTATCCGGTGCCGATCGAGGACCTCGATCGCAACGCGGTGTGGGTCAGCCACGTGCAGAGCATGTCCCCCTCCTTCGATGTGGCGTACTCGAACAACCCACTGGTGATCCAGCTGTTCGGGGAGGCCGGGATCGAGGTCCGCCAGTCACCCATGTTCAACCGGGAGGTGCTCGAGGGGACGGAGGTTCGCCAACGCATGATCGAGGGGGATCACTGGCGTGAGCTGGTCCCCCCGGCGGTGGCCGAGGTGATCGATGAGATCGGTGGTGTCGCGCGGCTCCGGCAGGTCGCGACCACCGATGTCTCCGGTGGCGATGATCACGTTCACCAGTGACTTCGGGACGCGCTACGCCGCGGCCGTCCGGGGAGCGCTGCTGGCGGTGAGCGATGAGCGGGTCGTCGACGTCACCCATGACCTGCCACGGTGGTCGGTCGTCGGCGCGGCCTTCTGGGTCGACCAGCTGCTGCGGGGGTACCCGGCAGGGGTGCACCTCATCGCGGCGGACCCCGGTCGCGGCGCCTCCACCGAGACCGTGATCGGGGTGGTGGGTGAGCACCGCCTGGTGGGTCCCGACACGGGGGTCTGCTGGCCGGTCGCGCAGACCCTCGCTCGACGGACCGGGGCATCACCCAGCTGGTATCTGCACCGCGCCGACCCGAGCCCGTTCCCCACGCGTGATGTGCGCGCACCCCTCGCCGGAGCGCTGGCTGCGGACCCATCGGATGTGCTCGGCACAGTCGATCGCATCGACACCCCCACCCGGCTCCGGCTGCCGGAGGGGGCGCTCACGGAGGAGGGGGCCACAGGGGAGGTGATCACGACCGACCGGTTCGGCAACGTGATCACGTCGATCCCCGCGGCGTTCGCCGAGGCGGCTGCGGACACGGCTGTGCTGATCGGTGGTGCGATGGCGACGGTGGTCGGTGCACACTCCGCACCGGAGACGGGGGCGCTGGTCGTGACCGTCGGTGAGCACGGGCGCATCGAGCTCGTCCTCGGCGGTGCATCCGCGGCGGACCGGCTGGGGCTCGGCCCCGGCGATCCGCTGCGGATCCAGCGCGTCTGATCAGTCGGCGGCGATCACGTCGTCGATGCGGACGATCATCGTCGAGGCCTCGGTGGCCGCCGCGACCGCCCCGTGTTTCACCGCGGCCGGGTCCACGACGCCCGCGGCGACGGGGTCGCCGATCTCCCCGCTCCGACCGGTGGAGATGATCCCCGCACGGCCGGTCTCCTCATGCGCCGCGCGGAGGTCGACCACCGCATCGATCGAGTCCATCCCGGTGTTCTCCGCGAGGATGCGCGGCAGCGACTCCACCGCCTCGGCGAACGCCCGCACCGCGAGCTGCTTGCGGCCCTCGATCCCATCCGCGGCCGCCCGGATCGCATCGGCGATCGCCACCTCCGACGCACCCGCCCCGGGCACGATGCCGCCGGTGGTGCGTGCGGCGATCGTCACATCGACCGCATCCTGGATCGCGCGCTCGAGCTCGTCGACGATGTGCTCGGTCCCACCACGGACCAGCAGCGTCGCGGTCTTCGATGCGGACCCACCCTCGACGAACGCGGCCTCGTCCTCACCGAAGGTCTCCACGCGCACCGCGTCTGCGGCACCCAGATCGGCCGTGTCGAGATCGCTGAGCGTCCCGAGCCGGCGGGCACCCGTCGCCTTCGCGACCGCGGCGACCTCCTTGTCCTTGAGGTCGTCGAACGCCACGATCCCGTGCTTCGAGAGGTGTGACGCCACGCGGTCGGCGACGTCCTTCGAGCTGAAGACCGCATCCACCCCGGCATCGGCCAGGATGGACGCATACCCCGCGAGCTCGGCGTCCTCTGCGTCGATCGCGGCGGTGAGCTGGTCGACAGAGGTGATGTCGTACTCCGCGTCGATCTCCGACTCGCGGACATCGAGCTCGACGTCCAGCACCGCCACGGTGACATCCTCGACCACCGCG
>JAVLBV010000024.1:0-14635 GCA_031580685.1 Haloquadratum sp.
CCCACATCACCGCGAGGAAGACGAACGACATGTTCCCTCGGAGGTAGCCCATCGCCCCACCGGGGGCGCTCACCCGGCGTCAGCTGCCGTGGTACCTCCGGCTGATCCCGGCGCCGATCGAACGGTGGGCGGCCGATCACCTCCGCTGGATCATCCTGGTCAACCTGCTCGGGACCGCCTTCGGCTTCTGGTACTACGGGGTGCGGCTGTGGCCGCCGGGGGTGACCTGGCAGCTCGGTCGTGAGCCGGTCCTGATGTGGCCGTTCGTCCCCGACTCCCCGGTGGCGACGCTGCTGTTCGCGCTGGCGCTGCTCGGCATCGTCCGTGGCCGAGCCCGCCCCACGCTGGTCGCGCTCGGGTTCATCGGCTCGCTGAAGCTGGGGCTGTGGACGCCGTTCGTACTCATCGTCTTCAGCGAGGCCTTCCTCGCGACGACCGCCCCGGCCATGTACCTCTTCCTGCTGGTGAGCCATCTGGGGATGGCGCTGCAGGCACTGCTGCTGGTCCGGCTCGCACCCTTCGGCGTGCGTGCGGTCAGCCTCGCGGTGGGCTGGTACCTGCTGAACGACGTCGTGGACTACTTCCTGCCCATCGTCGGTCGGCCCCATCACACCGCCCTGCCACTGGCCGATGGGACCCCCATCTACGGTGCGACGGTGCTGCAGGTCGCCGCTGCGGGTGCGGTCTCGATCACCGTGCTCGCGACGGTGCTGGCGTTCATCGTCATCATCCGCCAACGGGCCGCCTCAGCTGGTGTGTGAGCGGACCCACAGCTCACCGATCGCCGACAGGCGGGTGCGATAGGAGTTCCCCTCCGCCTCCTGGTCGATGTACCCCTTCCCGTCGGGCCCCAGGCGGTCGACCGAGTACAGCACCTTCGAGCGGAACGCATCGGTGTACGCCTCGCCCAGCTCGGCGGCGAGCCGTTCGGCGAGCTCTGAGACCGACGCGGCCTCCCCGATCGCACCCAGCTTGAACAGCACCAGCTCCTCGAAGGGCTTGACCGGACTGAACGCGGCGATGGGGAGCTCCAGGAGGTGCTGCTCCCCGAACAGCTTCGCCCCGACGGTCGTCCCCCCTGCATCGAACGCCTCGATGATGCGGGTGGCCTCCGCGACCATCTCCTCGCTCTCTGCGTCTGTCGTCGTCCGCTCCAGCCGGTCGGTGACCCGTCGCAGGTGCTCGGCCAGCTCGGTCTCGAGGTAGCGCTCAGGGGCGGTGTAGTACACGTGGATACGGTCACGGTCGGCTGCGGACTCGACCATGATCGAGTGTGCGGCGGTCGCGAAGGCGAAGGAGACCGGTCGGGGCATCGAGGAGATGTTGACCCACACCTCCGCATCCGAGCGCTCCAGCTCTGCGGTGATCAGCGTGAACGCCGTGCTGAACGCGGCATCATGGTCGTAGACATCCTCGAGGGTGAGCCGCTGTGTCTCCGCGCCCAACAGCGTCTCGAAGTCGGTCCGCAGGCGCGCGGTGAGCCGCTGGGAGTACGCCACGTTCTCCGCACTCCCGACGGACCCCTCCAGCAGCACCACCCGGTCGACCGCATGTCGGTCGCGGACCAGTGGGGCGATGAGCCGGTCGTAGTCGAACCCCACCGGGATGATGTGCGTCTCCATCAGACGCTCTCCAGCCACGCATCGGTCTCGAGCACCGTCGCGAACTCCCCCGACAGCGATGTGAGCGCGCCCGCATGCAGCTCCGCCGCACGCACCGGCTCGCCCCATGGGTCCTCGCGGTCGAACGTGGCGGTGGCATCTGCGATCACCGTGACCGCATACCCCAGGTTCTCGGCCATCCGTGCTGTCGTCGACACGCAGTGGTCGGTCGTCAGCCCCACGATCGTCACCGCGGTGACGCCCGCCGCAGCGAGGACCGCGTTGAGCCCCGTCCCGATGAACGCCGAGTTCACCCGCTTGACCAGCTGGCGTTCCCCCGCCTGGGGGGCCGTCTCGGGCTTCCAGGCGAACCCCGGCGTCGACCGTCGCAGGGGCGACTCGGGCGATCGCGAGTGATGGCGGATGTGGATGACCTCCCACTCTGCCGCCCGTGCGGCCGCGAGCGCCCGCGCGGCGTTCGCCTCGCAGGCGGGGTTGTTCCGCTCCCCCCACTCGGGTGCATCGAAGCCCGCCTGCAGGTCCACCAGCAGCAACGCGCACTCAGTCATCTGCGATGAGCGCCTCCGTCACCACCGGCGCCTTCGGATGCTCCCGCGAGATCGAGATCGGGCAGTGCTCGGGCGCCTCCGCGGGGTCCTCCCGGAAGAGGTACTGCTTCCATTCGCGGTCGCCAGGGACCCCCCAGTCGCCGAGGTCCGGATGCGGGTGCTGGCCATCGTACACGCGGAGCCGGCCCTGGATCTGCTCACGCGCCTCCGCCCCTGCAGGGGTGTCATGGGTGATCCCCGCGAAGAGGGTGCGCGGTTGGAAGGTGATCTCCAGCCCCACCGGGCAGTACCGCGACGGCCGGTCGGTGTAGAACGGGGCCCGGCACGTGGGGAAGATCGGTTCACCGCCGAAGCAGAACTCCCACCTGCTGTCATCTGGGTCGGTGGGGATCTCCTCGGGCCAGGGTGCGGGGTCATGCACGTGCAGGAACTGCAGCAGGTGCCACAGCGCCTCGTGGTACTGCCGCTCGGACCACGCCACCGCCGGCGGGCGGAAGAACGCGATGAGCGAGACCAGCCCGGGCCGGTCCCGATACGACTGCAGGTACTCCACGAGCGCATCGCGGAACCGCAGCAACACGCCGGGGTCGGTCAGGCTGGGGACGACCGTGTACAGCGGATGCCCCTCCCGGACGGACCGCTGGCCGAAGTGACATGGGAACGGTGTGCCCTCCCGCTGGCCCGTCAGCGCCGCGGTGAACGTCTCGAAGTGTGCATCCACCCACCCAGGGTACCACCCGGTGTCCACCCGCTCGCGCATGGTCGGCTGGTCGACCAGCGCCTGGAGTGCGGGCTCGTTCATACACAGCAGTGGTGCAGGCGCTTCAAAGAACGCTTCGTTCACCCCGGTCGGTGGGCTCTGCTGCGGGGTCGGCCATCGAGCCGACGACGGTGATGAGCGCGCCTGCGACCATCCCGTACAGCGCGAAGTCCCACCCCAGGTACGTTGGGGTGAACACCGACACCATCCCCACTGTGACCGGGTCGATGAAGACGTGCGCCAGGTACGCCAGCTGCGTGATGACGACCGCCGCGATCACCGCCCGTGCGGAGGTCCCTCGCCAGTACAGCGCGATGAGCACCGGCAGGGTCAGCTGGGCGAAGCCGCCGAAGGCGGTGTCCCCGATGGTGATGAGCGTCCCTGGCCGCAGCAGGCTGCCACCGAACGCGGCGAGTGCGAAGACCATCACGCCGAGGCGGCCGACCCACGCCTCATCCAGCCGGTCGAACACATCTGCCCGCACGGGAGCGACCAGGTCGCGCGTGAAGTACGATGCGCCCGACAGGAGCATCGAGTCCGAGGAGGACATCATCGCCGCGAGCGCCCCCGCGATGACCACCGCCACGAACCACCCCGGCGCGACGGCCGACAGCACCACCGCGACCACGTTGGCCCCCTCGGGGACGGCGACCCCGAGTGCCGCCCCCCAGGCACCGAACATGAACGCGGGGACGAACAGCAGCACCACCATGACGGGCCAGATGACGAACGACCGCTTGAGCGTGGTCAGGTCGCGGGCGACGAAGAAGCGCTGGTTGATCTGCGGGAACATCGTCACCCCGAAGGCGATCGTCACCGCGGTGCCGATCATCCACTGCGGGGTGTAGACCCCCCCGCCGAGTGCGAGGAATCCCGGTCTCTCCACCTGCAGCTGCGTGCCGAGGGCCCCCAGCCCGCCCGCCGCATGGACGATCACCCCCACGGCGACCCAGACGACCCCCAACATCACGATGCCCTGCAGGGTGTCCGTCCATGCCACCCCCCGCATCCCGGCGACGGCCACGTACGCGATCATGAACACGGTGATCCCGAACGCACCCACCCAGTACGGGACCCCACCCCCGGTGAGCCCGACGATCGCCTCCCCCGCGCCCATCTGCTGCAGCATCACATAGGGGAACAGCCACCCGATCGAGACCGCAGCGATGAGCCGGCGCAGGGTGACCGACCCCAGCTGGTCACCCAGCAGCTCACCGATGGTGACGTACCCCTCCCGCTGGCCCAGCTGCCACTGTCGGTACCCCATGATGTACCAGAGGATCGCGAACAGCACACCGTCCATCACCCCCATCACCAAGATCCACTCCGGTCCGGCGGCGAACGTCAGGTTGGGTCCCCCGAAGAAGGTGAACGCCGACAGCAGTGTCGCGAACGTCGTGAACACCAGCACGACCGTCCCGAGTGACCGGTCCGCGAGGTAGTACGACACCGCCCCCTCGTCGGTCACCCGGAACGCGGCGACGCCGATCACGAGCGTGAGCAGGAGGTAGCCGGTGACGATCGCGAGCTCAGTCAGCA
This sequence comes from Haloquadratum sp., assembly GCA_031580685.1. Classification (GTDB taxonomy): domain Archaea; phylum Halobacteriota; class Halobacteria; order Halobacteriales; family Haloferacaceae; genus Haloquadratum. The sequence continues at coordinate 4,470 of JAVLBV010000024.1, forward strand.
TCGCCCTGTGTGCTGCCGATCGTCCCCAGCGGCTCCCACCACCGCCGTGCGAAGCGGATGAACACGAGCGTCACCAGGCCCATCCACCCGATGTGGTACCACACGTACACCGGCAGTGGGCCCCATCGCAGCGGCGTCTGCCAGAGCCACCAGGGCACCGCCGCCACAGCGAGCACCGCCCCGATCAGCAGCCAGCGCACCCGGTGCCACCGCCGTCCATGCATGATTGAATAACGTCACTCATCGTCCGAATAATATGTACTTTACTCTTCAAGAGTGTGTAATGCAGAGAAAAAGTCTTCATCAGGAGGCTCCTGCCGTGCATTCAAGCCCATCAGGCCCGGACGGTGGCTATGATGCACGACGTCTCGAAGTACCTGATCCACGCGCGGTTCGCGGCGGATGGCGTGATCGAGCAGTCCGACGTCGTCGGTGCCATCTACGGACAGACGGAGGGGCTGCTCGGCGACCGGCTGGACTTCCGGAGCCTCCAGGACGCCTCGAAGCTGGGGCGGATCTCCGTGGAGATCCAAGCCGCCGGAGGGCAGTCAACCGGGACGTTCACGCTCCCCGCATCGCTCGATTCGGTCCGCACGGCGATCATCGCCGCCACCCTGGAGACGATCGACCAGATCGGCCCCTGCAGCGCGCGGATCACCGTCGAGACGATCGAGGATGTCCGGGAGGCCAAGCGGTCCTGGATCGTCGACCGTGCGACAGAGCTGCTGCATGAGGGGTTCGGCGAGGGGCTGCTCGATGCGGATGAGATCCTCCATGAGGTCGAGGAGGCCGTCCGGATCGAGCAGATCACCGCGTTCGAGGGCTATCCCGCGGGCCCCAACGTCGCCGACTCGGAGGCGGTCATCCTCGTCGAGGGGCGCGCGGATGTGCTGCAGCTCCTGCGCTCAGGTGTCAAGAACGCGGTCGCCGTCGAGGGGACCGACATCCCCGAGGCGCTCATCGAGCTGACCCGGCGGCGGACGACCACGGTGTTCTTCGACGGTGACCGCGGTGGGGAGCTCCTGCACCGTGAGCTGGCCCAACGGGGGGCCGCTGACTACATCGCCCGGGCGCCGGAGGGCCGATCCGTCGAGGACCTGAGCCGCAAGGAGATCCATGATGCCCTCCGCCACAAGCTCCCCGTGGAGATGGCTGACCCCGACGACACGGTGGCGTCGGCAGAGGGGACACAGACGGCCGCAGCGTCCTCGGATGCGTCGGCCGCGCGTGGGGGGCGTGATGGCGCCACCCTCTACGATGCGCAGGGGGCGGTGGTGGACACCGGCCCCCTCGCGGAGGTCGAGGAGCTGCTGGCGGAGGCGTCCGCGCCGGACGGCACCCTCGAGATCGACGGTGCGGCCGACCAGGTCATCCTCGACCGTGCCCATGCAGCCGGGCTCGCGGCGGTGGTCGCCACCGCGGAGGGGCAGGTGGTCAACCAGCCCGCCTCGCTCACGCTCACGGTGCGGGAGCGACCCCAGCAGGAGTCCTCATAGCAGCACAGGGACCAGCCCGACCGCCACCACCGCCCCGATGAGCGTCGCCAGCAGGTTGACCATCTCATTGTCGATGTACAGGTCCTCGATGGTCGCACCGAGGAGGCTGTCGACGTGCATCCCCGCCATGCCACCGAGGGTGATGACCCCGAGCGCGCCCACCGGCAGACCGAAGCCCATCGTCGCCACCGCGGCGATCACCACCGCCCCCGTCAATCCGGCGACCTCCCCCTGCGCGGTCACACCCCCATCGGTGCCAGGTGCGACGGGCTCGAGTGTGGTGATCAGCCGGGGGTCATCGTAGAGGCCACCGATCTCCGAGGAGAGCGTGTCCGCGAGCGCGGTCGCCATCGCCCCCGCGAACGCGAGCTGGCTCCACAGGTACAGCTCCGACCCGGGGGAGCTGGCGGCCGCAGTGCCCACAGCGACCATCGCGACCGCAGAGTTGCCGAGGACGTTCCCCGTCCCCCGTGCCCCCGCGTTCGCCTCGGCGACCCCGCGGAGCTGCTTCTGCCGGTAGCGGTACTTCGTCGACAGCGCTCCGATCCCGAAGAAGCCCATCAGGATCACGAACCAGCTGAACCCCCCCAGGACGATCACGAGGTACCCCAGCAGCACGCCGGCGATCATCCCCGCGACCGATGCGGTGCCGAGGACGTACGAGACCCACCCCAGGATCACCGTGACGATGACCGCCGTCACGACCACGACGGGCTCCAACCGACCGAGCAGGCGGGCGAACACCCACAGCACCGCCGCGGTCGCCAGCATGATCAGCGGCTCATCATCCTCGAAGAACATCTCACGGAACAGTGCGGCGCTCAGTGCGCCCGCTGCGCCGATCGCCAGCACCGTCGCCACGGCGGTCCCCGGTCGCAGCAGCTCATCGATCAGCTGCAACCCACCGAGGACGACCAGCTGCCCGGCGATCGCCGCCACCCCGCCCGCGGTGACGTACCCCGCGGTGATCAGGATCGGATCGTGCGTCACCCGTCGGGTCACCTCCGCACCGAGCTGGCCGGTCGTGACCACGAGCACGGTCGCGACGAACACCGACTCGGGCAGGTCGACCGCCAACGTCGCCAGCGCCAGGGCCGCCGTCGCGAGCGACAGTCCGAGCAGGGCGCGGGGGCGCCCCGACGAGTACTCATCCGGGTGCGCCACGAGGCGGAAGACCGGCCCCCGGAAGAAGCCGGTCGCACTCAACAGTGCGATCACGGCGAAGGGGGCGAAGATCGCCGCACCGAGCTGCGGTGCGAACAGCACCAGCGACCCGACCAGCGCGAAGACGACCGCCCGGATGAGCTGCGCATCCACGGCAAGCGAAGGCCGGAGACGCACATAATCCCCCCTGTTTGCCGCACGTTGAAGTCATCAGCTGTGCCTGGTGGCACATGGGCATCTACGAGTGGGTGCTGGCGCGCCGACACCGCCGGCATCCGGGGCGGGCGCCCGAGCGTGTCGCGGTCATCCTCACCGAGCGGGACCTGCTCGAGCCGGGTGCGTACGGCACACTGGAGGACCTCTTCGGCTGGGCCTTCCGCTACGGGGCCACCCAGGTCATCGTGATGATCAGCGTGCTCGATGAGGCGGTCATCGCCCCCCTCCGCCGGGGGATCGACCAGCTGGAGGCACCCCGGCCCATCACGGTCCGTGACCCCACAGACCGCGCGGCGATCACGGGGCCGATCCAGATCAACATCGGACTGGGGGGCCGTCGGGAGTTCACCGCAGCCGTCCGTAAGATCGCAGAGGCGGTCGCCGCCGATGAGCTCGAGCCTGCGGCGGTCGCTGCGGCGGACATCGAGTCCAACCTCGTCTTCACCGACGAGCCCGACCTGCTGATCAAGACCGGTGCGGAGCGGCTCTCGGACTTCCTGATCTGGCAGTCGGTGTACGCCGAGCTGTACTTCACCGATGTGAACTGGCGAGACCTCCGACTGCGCGATTACCTCCGTGCGGTGCTCGACTACCAGAACCGTCAGCGCCGCTTCGGGTCCTGATCGACGTCGGCGGTGTCGATCGCCGCGAGCTCACGGGCGAGCCGCCGGGCTCCGCGTGGCGAGAGCTGTGCACGCAGGCTGCCGGCGATCTGCCGGGCCAGCGCCAGCTCCGTCGCCGCGACCGTGCGGATCAGCGCGACCGCCCGCTCGGTCTCCGACCGTCGGAAGGACCGCTCACGGCTGATGTAGGTGCGGATCCCCCGGAGGAAGTCGATGCGTGAGAACTCCGGCCAGTACGGTGCGCAGAAGTACACCGCAGCCTCGTTGCCGTTCGCGTGCCACGGCAGGAAGTTCGAGGTGCGGGCATCGCCACCGGTGCGGATGATCAGATCCACCGCGCGGGTCGGCCGGGCCGACAGCAGGCTGTCGATGTACTCCACGGAGATGCCCGCGGGCGCGATCGCTCCGGCGGCCACCGCCGCCGCCGCCTGTCGGGCGGCGCCCAGCAGCTCACTGCGCCCCCCGTAGCCCACGGCGATGTTGAGCCGGAGCCGGTCGTACTGCGCGGTCCGCCGCTCGGCGTACCGGATGGCACCACGGACGGATGGTGGGAGTCGGTCGCGGTCGCCGATCGCCCGGATCGTCACCTCCCGCTCATGGACCTCCGTGGCGTCCGCGAACTCCCGGAGCTTCCGTGCGATCAGCGAGAAGACCGCCTCCTGCTCGGCGGGCGGGCGCCGGAAGTTCTCCGTCGAGAACGCATACAGCGTGAGCTCCCGCACGCCGATGTCCGCACACCACCGCAGCACCGCCTCGGTGGTCGCCGCCCCTGCGGTGTGGCCCCACTCATGGGTGCTGCCCTCCGCGCCCGCGAAGCGTCGGTTCCCATCCTGGATGATCGCCACGTGCGCCGGGGGTGTCTCGATCTGTCGTAACAGGTAGGTGGTGTACGCGTGCTCGAAGCGCTCGCGGAGCCACCCCATCATCGGATTCACGCTCACCCCCAGGATGATTGATACTTGTGGTCGGCGCCCAACGCAGTCGCTTTGCACACGTGGGCCCCATCCGGAGCATGGGCGCCCCGGCGGATGACACACTGTATGCGGAGCTCCTCGCGTTCCTCGAACCCGGCGCGATCGAGCTCATCGGCATCATCATCGAGACGACACTCGAGCGCAGCGAGGACCTCGAGGTCCACGAGCTGACGGTCCAGCTGAACGACCTCATCGCCGCTCACAGTGGGAAGGGCGAGTCGTACATCTACGCGGGCAACGACTCCACCGCGTTCGCATCGAACCAGTTCCAGGGCCGTCGGCTCGAGGATGATGCGTTCGTGTGGGAGTGCCAGCATCTGGTGCGGCAGGGGCGCTTCACCCTCGTGTTCTACTACGAGGCGGAGGCGGCGCAGGCGGCGATCGTCGACGCGGTCCGGGGGCTCCCGGCGGTCTCGACCGTGACGCCGGTGCCCTGAGACTCGGGCCGTTTAATGCCCTCGCGGCCCGACCGCGGCCAATGCAGCAAGGCTCTGACCGACCCCTCACCGACGATGAGATCGCGGTGATCAACGCCTTCCAGGGGGGCTTCCCCGTCGTCGCCGAGCCGTACGTCACCGCCGCAGCCGCACTCACCCACCACGGGGTGCAGATGGATGCGGACACGCTGGCGGCGACGGTCGCCGAGCTCACCGAGGCGGGGGTGCTCAGCCGGTTCGGGGCGCTGATCAACGCGGAGGCGATCGGTGGGGCAGCGACGCTCGTGGCCATGCACGCCCCGCTGGAGCGCTTCGATGCGATCGCCGCGGCGGTGAACGGGCATGATGCGGTCGCACACAACTACGAGCGGGAGCATCCGCACCTCAACATGTGGTTCGTGGTCTCGGTCGCCGACCCCGGCGAGGTCGATCCCGTGCTGGAGGCGATCGCCAGCGAGACCGGACAGACCCCGTACAACCTCCCCAAGCAGCGGGAGTTCCGCGTGGAGGCGAAGTTCCCGCTCGCGGGCCCGCTCGCGGACGCGGAGATCGACCTCACCGCCGTCGGTGGGCCCACCCCGACGCCTGCGGAGGCCCCCCTCTCGGCGGACGACCGCGCCCTGCTGATCGAGATCCAGGATGGCTTCCCCCTCGGTCGCCGCCCCTACGCGGCGATCGCTGAGACGCTGGGCGCGGACGCTTCATGGGTGCGCGAGCGGCTGCGGGCGCTGCTGGCGGCGGGGATGCTGCGGCGCATCGGGGTGATCCCCAACCACTACCGGCTGGGGTACAGTCACAACGGGATGACGGTGTGGGACGTCCCCGACCGTGCGGTCGCACAGGTGGGTGCGGCCGTCGCGGAGCTGTCGTTCGTCACCCACTGCTACGAGCGACCGCGGCACCCCGGTGTGTGGCCGTACAACTTCTTCGCGATGACCCATGGCCGGAGTGCCGATGAGAGCGCCGCCCGGGTCGCGGAGGTCGCCGCGGTGATGCGCGAGCACTTCGACGTGGACGCCCGCGGGTGGGACACCCTGTTCTCGACGCAGATCCTCAAGAAGACGGGCATCCGGATCGCCGACCGCCTCGCCGGCGCGGCTGCGTGAGATGGTCCTCCATCTCGCGCATGACCTCCGCGGCGGACCCGCACTGGTCATCGGCGGGGGCCCCGTCGCGCTCCGCAAGGTCGACCGCCTGGCCGCAGAGACCGCATGCATCGTCCTCAGCCCGGTGTTCACACGCACCGATGCGCCCGCGGCGTACGTCCGGACGGCGGTCACACCCGTCGGCCTGGAGGGGTGGATCGCGCGGACCGCGCCGACGATCGTCGTCGTCGCGACCGATGACCACGGGCTGAACCGCGAGCTCGAGGCGGTCGCGACGGCCGCGGGGGTGCTGGTCAACCGCACGACGGCCTCGGCGCGCTCGGAGACCGCACCGGCGCACCCGCTGTCGGTGCAGCTGCCGGCGGTCGCGGAGCTCGATGGGGTCACCGTCAGCATCGCCACCGGTGGTGCCAGTCCGGCGCTGGCGGGCTACCTCCGCGAGCAGATCGAGGACCGCTACGCACAGGCGGGTGCGATGGCACGCCTGCTCGCGGAGCTGCATGACCGGCTGCGCGCGGCGACGGTCGACACCGCAGACCGGCGGGCGGCGATGCGGGCGGTGCTGCGCACGCCTGCGGTTTGGAAGGGTTTAGATACGGGTGTTCCCAACGCCCGGGAAGAGGCAGACCAGGTGATCGCATCGACACTCGAGGAGGAGCCGTGACCCCCGCGACGATCAGCGGGCTGAGCGTCTCGCACCGCACCGCCTCGATCGAGGCGATCGAGCAGGTCAGCGGTGGGGACCCCGCCGCGGTGGCCACGCGGCTCGCCGCGGCGGACCCCGTCGACGAGGTGTTCGTCCTCGAGACGTGCAACCGCTTCGAGGCGTACGTCGTCACGCCGACGCCGGCCAGCGGCGCGGCCGTCCTGGGGTCGCTCGTCGCGTCGCTCGATGCGGATGCGGCCATCCAGCTGGGTCATGAGGAGAGCCTGCGGCACCTGCTGCGGGTGGCGGCGGGGCTGGAGTCGGTCGTCATCGGCGAGGACCAGATCCTGGGGCAGCTGAAGCGGGCGATCGAGGACGCACGGCGGCGCGGAGCGCTCGGTGCGCTGCTGGAGCCGGGGCTGATGAAGGCGGTGCACGTCGGCGAGCGGGTGCGGGCGACGACGGGCATCAACGAGGGTGTCATCTCCATGGGCTCCGCGGCGGTGCAGCTGGCCGCATCCGAGCGGCCACTCACCGATGCCCACGTCGTGGTCGTGGGTGCAGGCGAGATGGCGGGGCTGATCGTGGCGGCGCTGGCGGACACCGGGGCCGCACAGATCGAGATCGTCAACCGGACGCTCCCGCATGCAGAGCACCTCGCCGCACGGGCGGGCGGGCCCGCGGTCGCACGCCCGCTCACGGCGCTGGATGCCGCGGTCACGCGGGCGGACGTCGTCTTCAGTGCCACCGGGGCCGACGGCTACCTGCTGTCCCCCACGGGGCTGCGCGATGCGCCCACGGTGATCGTCGATGCGAGCCAGCCACGGGTGGTCGATCCCGCGGTGGGGGTGGCCACGGAGGCGGTGGTGTACGACATGGATGACCTCGATGCGGTGACGTCATCGACGACCTCGAGCCGGGCGGCGGCCGCACGCGAGGCCGAGGCGGTCATCGATGAGGAGCTCGAGCATCTGCTGTACCTGTACAAGCGGCGGCGGGCCGACGCGGCGATCAGCACGATGTACGAGGCGGCGGCGGCGGTGCGTGACCGCGAGGTCGCGACGGCGATGAACCGCCTGGGTGATGAGCCGGGTGCGGAGACCGAGGAGGTGATCGCATCGATGGCCGATGCGATCATCGGCCAGCTGCTGGCCGCACCGACGCGGAGCCTGCGGGATGCTGCGGTCGAGGACGACTGGGAGACCATCCAGACGGCGATGACGCTGTTCGACCCCAACTTCAGTCGCGCCGCGGTGGATGAGGAGGTGACGGAGGCCGAGGCCCCCCAGCCCAGCGGCCCTCCCGAGGGTGTCATCGAGGACTGAGCCGGCGGCCCCGCTCGCCGACCGGTTCGACTTCTGGCTGTTCGACTACGACGGCACCGTCGTCGACACCGAGTGGTGGTACGTGGAGTCGCTGCTGTCGGAGGTGACCGCGGCGGTGGGCCACCCGCTCTCCGCCGAGCAGGCGTACGCGTTCTGGCATGGGATCGGCGGCCCGCGCACGGGGCTGCTCGCGGGGTGGGGCATCGACCCACCGTCGTTCTGGGCGGCGCTCGACCGCATCGAGGACCCCACCGAACGGGCGGCGGCCACCTACCTGCACGAGGATGCCGCGCAGCTGATCGCGCGCCTGCGGGCCGCCTCGGTCCCCATCGGGGTCGTCACCCACTCACCACCACAGCTGGCCGCAGCGGTGCAGTCGGCGCTGGATTTGGAGGGGACGTTCGATGCGTTCGTCAGCTGCTCGGACACGGTGGGGTGGAAACCGGACCCCGCCCCCGTCCTGCGTGCGATGGACGCCCTCGGCGTCTCCGGGGCGCAGCGGGGGGTGATGGTGGGTGATGGGGACGCCGACCTCGGCGCGGCGTGGGCGGCGGACCTGCAGTTCATCCACATCGACCGCCATGGGCATGAACGACGGGGCCACTGCGTCCTCGGTGACCACCGGCTGGGCGACCTCACACGGTGTCTGGGGTGACCGCCTCGAGCGCCGTCTGCAGCCGTGAGACCCCGGCCTTCGCCGCCCGGTCCGGGTTGATGCGGATCTGCAGCTCCTCGGTCCCCACCGGCGTGAACGTCAGCCCCGCAGGCGGCTCGGTCGCCGTGGTGAGCCCCATCGTCGCCGCCCCCCGGCGGACCGCCTCGACGGGGCTGTAGATCCCCGGGCCGGTGCGGATCCGCGACCAGCGGTCGGGGTCGTCCACCCACGCCGCGATCGTCGCATGGAGGCCGTAGCGGTCATCCACGGTCATCACCGCCTCATCGGGCGCTGCGAGCGCATCCGCCACAGACAGCGTCGCATCCTCGCGGGTGTACGCCCCCCAGCGTCGGCTGAGTCGCCCGCCTGCGGCGCCCGTCGTATCCGCACTGCGGGTGCCGGCGGTCACCACCGCCGCATCGACGATCCCCCGTCGGAGCCGGCGCAGCCCCTCGCCGGCACCGACCGCCAGGAAGCGTGGCGCATCGAGCCGTGCGAGCAGCTCCGTCACCATCGGGTCGGGCTCGCCGGCGACCAGCAGCTCGGGCATCACCCAGTCACCGTCGAACAGCTCCACCTCCACGGGCTCATCGGTCGCGACGTAGGCGGTCGCCGCGGGGACCGCGACGACCCCATCGGCCTCGACCAGCGACGTGGTCGCCCCACTCCCCTTGTCGACGGGATACACGAGCGCCTCCCCCGTCGCATCGGCGATCACACCCACCGGCATCAGCCGCAGCCGCCCCTCACCGAAGCGCCCCTCCTCGAGCATCCGACCGGTGACCGTCGGTGCCGACGCCGGCGGCCGCCCCGCCGCCACCCGCAGGCGCGGGGCCACGAACCGCCGGAAGATCGTCAGCGCCGACACGGGGTACCCCGGGAGACCGATGTAGGCGCTGTCGGCGAAGCGCCCGATCAGCATGGGCTTGCCCGGCTTCACCGCCACACCGTGGGCGATGAGCTCGCCGGCGTCCTCGATCACCCGGTAGATCACGTCGACGGCCGAGGCGGAGGTCGAGCCCGATGAGACGACCAGGTCGCACTCCGCTGCCGCCTCGCGCAGCTGCGCCTCCATCTCCGCGTACGCGTCGCCCGCGTGCGGGTACAGCACCGGGGTCCCCCCCGCCTGCTCGACCGCCGCGGCGACGGTGTAGCTGTTGACATCGTAGATCTGCCCGGACTCAGCGTGCAGCTGGTGCCCCGGGCGCACCAGCTCATCCCCCGTCGAGATGATCCCGACCCGCGGGCGCTCGCGCACGCGCACGCTGTCGACCCCCATCGCCGCGAGCAGCCCCACCACCCGGGGGGTGACGATCGTCCCCGCACGCAGTGCGGGGGTCCCCGCGGCGATGTCCGCACCTGCGGCCATCACGTTCTCGCCCGGTGCGACCGGTCGGTACACCGACACCGCATCGTCGGTCGCCTCGGTCCGCTCGACGATCACCATCGATGGCGGCGAGATCGTCATCCCGGAGGATGAGACCCCCACCTGGACCGACCGGAAGGCCCGGAGCGTGGGGCTCT
>JAVLBV010000025.1:0-14559 GCA_031580685.1 Haloquadratum sp.
GCGTACCGCCAGCTGCCGAACGATGAGATCGATGAGCATCTGGCGGCGCACGACCTCCACGGTGACGGCTCCGACGACAGCGACGACGAGTGAGCCGTCAGTAGCCCTCTGCGGCGAGGTTCATGAGCCACTGTGAGAACGAGTTGCTCTCGGGGTTGACCTCCTCCTCGCCGATGAACGGGGAGAGCAGGTCGCCGGCCATCAGCAGTCCGAACTCCAGGTCGCGTGCGGCGGGGCTCAGCAGGTAGGTGGTGTGCCCGTCGTGGACGGCCTGCTCCCGCTCGATGAGCTCCGCCTCCGCGAGGGTGCTCGCGATGCGGCTGCCCTTGCGCGAGCTGATCTCCAGCGCCTTCCAGAACTCGCTCTGGTAGATCCCGCCCGAGCTCCGGATCAGCGCGAGGCCCGCCTGTTCGATCTCGGAGAGCTCCGCCTCCGCCTCAACTGCGCTCATATGCGACAGATGGGTGACGCGCTCATTAAAGCTGCTCGACGAGCGTCTGCGCGGCGGTGGTACACGGTGGCCCGGGGGTGTGCTCGACGGTCACCACCCCCTCGGCGCTGCGTCGGAACACCGAGGCGGAGACCGTCCCCACCGCATCGCTGCGGTGCAGGCACACCGGGGGGTCATGGCTGGCAAGCAGCGCCCGCACCCGCTCGGTGAACGCCGCGGCCGTCTCACACTCGGCCAGCTGTGCCCCGAGTGCCGCGGCGACGGTCGCCCGCGGCTGCGGGTCCGGCCGTCCCGGCGCCCGCGTGTACGTCCCGCCATCGAGCCCCGCGTTCGTCATGACGTACACCCCCGGGCCGAGGCGCTCGGTGCGCAGCGTCCCGTCCCACGCGGCGTACACCCCCGCGCCCGCGACGGCATCGATCACGAGCAGGTTGAACCCCTCGTAGCCTGCGGCATCGACCGCCGCCGTCAGGGTCCGCTCGGCGTCGGTCAGCCCCTCCGCCGCCAGCAGGTCCACGACCAGCTGCCCCCGCGAGCGCTCGCCACCGCCGGGCACCTCGACCCAGCGGTTCGCCAGCGCGACGAGCAGCCCGGTCCCCCCCGCGCCCATCCACGTCCCTCCCGCACGCTCATCCCGGGGGGCGACGATGCGTGGTGTGGGCCATCGGAACGGGGGGCGCGCGGGGCGGTCCCGCCGCTCATCGCGGGTGCCCGCCAGCAGCGCGGGGAGCTCGGGGAACGCGTCGACCGCGCCGATGATGGTGCACATCGGCTCAGGTGTGCCGGAAGCCCCGGTGGCCGGTGAGGCCCATGGCGATCCCATGCTCGTCACACCGCTCGATCACCGCCGCATCGTTCGTCGACCCACCCGGCTGGATGATCGTCTCGATCCCCGCCTCGGCGGCGGTGTCGATCGCATCGGGGAACGGGAAGAACGCGTCCGAGAACAGCACCGCACCGGCCGGGTCGACCCCCTCGGCGTGCTCGCGTGCCTTCCGGACCGCCAGCTCGACCGCATCGACCCGCGAGACCTGTCCCATGCCGATGCCCACCGTCGCGGTGCCCTTCGTGAGCACGATCGCGTTCGAGGTGACGCGCTTGGTGACCTCCCAGCCGAACGCCAGCGCGGGTGCGTCGACCGCCACGGGGGTGTCGGTCACCACCTCGAGCCCCTCGGGGTCCAGCCGGTAGGTGTCGGCCTGCTGACGCAGGAAGCCCCCGGTGATCGGCGCGATCATGTGCTCGGGGGCCGGCTCCTCCGCATCGTAGGTGAGCACGCGGAGCCGCTCGCCCGCGAGCGGCTCGTGGGCCCCCGCCGTCACCGCCGGCGCGATGACCACCTCCTTGAACGACTCGACGATCGCCGCGGCCGTCTCGGCATCCAGCGGCCGGTTGAGCCCGACCACCCCGCCGAAGGCGCTCATGGGGTCGGTCGCCAGCGCCCGACGGTACGCCGCCTCGGGGTCGGCGGCCACCGCACACCCCGCCGGGTTCGTGTGCTTGATCACGACCGCGGCGGGCGCGTCGAACCGCCGGATCAACCGCAGCGCCGCATCCGCATCGAGGTAGTTGTTGTACGACAGCGGTCGCGCATCGGGGTTCAGCTGTGCGCGGCCGATCAGCCCCGCAGCTGCGGCGCGCTGGTCGCGGTACAGCACGGCCGACTGGTGGGGGTTCTCGCCGTACCGCAGCACCTGCTGCCGGCGCCCCCAGTGGATGTCGACCTGCGGGTGGTCGGTGGTCCGGTCGACGGTCCCCCCGCCGTCGAACTCGACCGCCCCCGATGCGATCGCCCGGATCGCCCGGGGGTACGCCGTGAACTCCGCATCGGTGCGCACGCGGTCCCGCAGCCGGGCGACGGTGTCGTCGGGGCGCACCGGCACCACCTCCTGGGTGATGATCGGCCCGGCGTCGACCCCCTCGGTGACGAGGTGCACGGTGCAGCCGGTGTACTCCACACCCGCCTCGAGCACCCGCTCGTGCACATCCAGCCCCCGGAACGCCGGCAGCAGCGACGGGTGGACGTTGATCGTCGGGGGCGCCGCCGCGAGGTACGCCGTGCCGACGATCTCCATCATCCCGTCGAGGCAGACCAGGTCCGGGTCGTACTCGGCGACGGCCCGCGCCAGCGCCGCGTCGAACCCCGCGCTGTCATCGAAGTCCCCCGGATCGACGACCGCGACCGCCAGCCCCCGCTCGGTGGCCGCATCCACGATCGGTGCGGCCGGATCGGTGGCGACGACGCCCACGAGCGTGGCGACGTCCTCGACGGTCTCCTCGAGGTGCAGGAGGTTCCGGCCGCGGTTCCCCGCGGCGCCCACATACCGGAGCATACCGGATGTCACACGGCCCCCGGATTGATGATTCCGGTCACCGGCACCGGCATGCTTTTTCAAGCTCCCCCGGGAGTCGCCGGCATGGACACGTGGCCCCGCGAGGACCCCCTGTGTGCGGTGAGCCCGCTGGATGGCCGGTACGCGGCGACGACCGCCCCGCTGGTGGAGTCCCTCTCGGAGGCCGCGCTGATCCGCGCGCGTGTCGTCGTGGAGGTGCGGTACCTGCAGGCGCTGGCGGCCGAGACGGAGCTGCCGATCCCGCTGGATGCGGCCGCCGCGGAGACGCTGGATGCGGTCGTCGAGGGGTTCGACGTCGACGACGCCCGGCGGGTGGTGACGATCGAGCGCGAGGGGACCGAGACGCAGCCGGCGACGAACCACGATGTGAAGGCGGTCGAGTACTTCCTGCGCGAGCACACGCCAGCGGGGGTGCACCCGTGGATCCACTTCGGGCTGACCTCGGCGGACGTGAACAACCTCGCGCGGCGGCGCTGCGTGCAGGCGGCCGTCGGTGAGGTGCTGCTGCCGGCGCTGGGGCGGGTCCAGACGCGCCTGGCGACGCTCGCGGCGGAGTCGGCGGAGACGCCGATGCCCGCCCACACCCACGGCCAGCCGGCGACACCGACGACCTTCGGCAAGGAGGTCGCGGTGTACCACAGCCGGGTGCAGCACGCCTCCGACCGGCTCGCCGGGGCCGTCGACGCGCTCGGTGGCAAGCTCGGCGGGGCGACGGGGACGTACGCCGCGCACGTGGTGGCCGCACCGGCGGTCGACTGGCCCCGCTTCGCCCGCGGGTTCGTGGAGTCGCTGGGCCTGTCCCACCTCCCGCTGACGACGCAGATCAACCCCGGCGATGACCTCGCCCGGCTGTTCGATGCGAGCGCCGCGGTCGACGGCGTGCTCGTGGACCTCGCGCAGGACATGTGGGCGTACACCTCCCGGGGGTACCTCCGACAGGCGGTCACGCCCGGTGAGACGGGCTCCTCGACGATGCCACACAAGGTGAACCCGATCGACTTCGAGAACGCGGAGGGGAACCTCGAGGTGGCGATGGCGCTGGCGCGCGAGCTCTCGCGGTCGGTGGTGCGCTCGCGCATGCAGCGTGACCTGTCGGACTCGACCAGCAAGCGGGCGATGGGGGAGGTCTTCGGTCACATGCTCATCGGCATCGAGCGCACCCGCCGCGGGCTCCACCGCGTCGCCCCCGACCCCGAGGCGATGCGGACGGCCGTCGAGGCGACCCCGGCGGTGCTCGCAGAGGCGGTCCAGTCGGTCCTGCGCGCGGCCGGGGATGCGGAGGCGTACGAGCGGGTGAAGGCCGCGACACGGGGGGCGTCCGTCGACCGTGAGGCGCTGCTGGCGCTGCTGGATGCGGCGGAGGTCGACCCCGTCACCGCCGAGCGGATCCGTGCGCTGTCGCCTGCGGGGTACACGGGCGTGGCCGCATCGCTCGTCGAGTCGCATCTGGCGGCTGACCGGTAGCACTTTTGCCGCTGTCGCAGCCACAGGGAGCCATGCAGTGTCTCACCACCCGACTGGATGGGACACCGCCGGTGCTCACCGAGCGGACCGCCCCCGGGGTCCCCGACGCCCCCGACGCGGTGGTGGTGCGCACGCTGCGTGTGGGCATCGACGGGACGGACCACGCGGTCGTCGCCGGCGAGCACGGACACCCCCCCGCCGGTGCGGACCGCCTCGTCCTCGGGCATGAGGCCGTCGGGGTCACCGAGACGCCCCACCCACAGCTGCCGGAGGGCTCGGTCGTCGCGCCGCTCGTGCGGCGGCCCCGCGATGAGGCGACCCCCACCCGCCTGGACATGGCCCCGCCGTCGGCCGTACACGAGTGCGGGATCGCGGGTGCGGACGGCTTCGCCTGCGAGCGCTTCGTCGCCGACGTCGCCTCGCTCGTGGCGATCCCCCCCACCCTCGCGGAGGTGGGGGTGCTCATCGAGCCGCTGTCGGTCGCACACAAGGCGATCGACCTCGCGGTCGCCGCCCGGCGGACGGTCCCCTGGGAGCCCACGCACGCGGTGGTGATCGGCAACGGGTCGCTGGGGCTGCTGTGCACCCTGGCGCTGGCGCTCGACCCCCGCGTCGGGCGGGTGAGCTGCATGGGCCGCCGGGACCGGCCCGACCCGACGATCGCGGTGATCGAGCGGCTGGGGGCGAGCTACCTCGACACCCGGACGACACCGGTGCCGCAGCTCGCGGAGGCGGCGGAGCCGCCGGCGCTGATCATCGAGGCGACGGGCCACGCGCCGCATGCGTTCGAGACGATCACGGCGCTGGCACCGGGTGGGGTGGGCGCGCTGCTGGGGGTGCCCACCGACGATGTGCGGTCGCTGGATGCGGGCCGGCTGCACCGCGACCTGGTCGTCGGCAACAAGGCGCTGATCGGCAGCGTCAACTCCGGGCGGGCGGCGTACCTGCAGGCCGTCGAGACGCTCGCGGCGGCGCCGGCGTGGTTCGCTGAGGCGATGATCGACCGGGTGGTCCCCCACACCGCCGCGCCGGAGGCGTTCACCGCTGACGACACCACTATAAAAACCGCCATCGAATTCTCGAGCTATGAAGAACGTCGATGACCTGATCGCCTCCGCACAGGAGCTCGCCGACGGGGGGCTCTCGCGCGGGGAGATCGCCGATGAGCTCAACGTCTCCCGGGAGACCGCCCGATGGCTGGTGGGCCAGCAGGAGGCCGCAGATGCGGCGAGCACCGCCGACGCGGCGCCCGCGGGTGCGGACATCCACGTCGACTGGTCGGCGATCGGCCGCGACTCGTATCGCCTCGCGCAGATCGGCGCGGTGATGGCCGACCTGCTGCGCAAGGCGGACGTCCCCGTCGACCTGACGGTGGGCGTCGAGAAGGCGGGGGTGCCGCTGGCGACGGTGATCGCGGAGACGATGGACACCGACCTCGCGGCGTACACCCCCGCGAAGCATCAGTGGGAGGAGGGCGACATCGCCGAGTTGGGGGGGTCCTTCTCGCGGAACTTCGCGACGATCCGGGGCCGCGACTGCTACATCGTCGATGACACGATCACCTCCGGGACGACCATCGAGGAGACGGTCGATGCCATCCGCGAGGAGGGCGGCGAGCCCGTCGCGTGTGTGGTGATCGTCGACAAGCAGGGGGTCGAGAGCATCGACGGCGTCCCCGTCTACTCGCTGATCGACGTGGTCCGTGTCGACCGGACCCACCGCTGAGGGCGTGCGGCTTTTGCTGCTGGCTGCACTGGATGTGCCATGACGTTCACCCCGCACCCCGAGCTGTCCGAGGCTGAGGTCGCCGAGACGGTGGAGACGACGCTCGCCGAGCATGATGTGGCCGTGTTCATGAAGGGGACCCGCACCTTCCCGCAGTGCGGCTACTCCCAGCGGGCCGTCCAGCTGATCGGCCAGTACACCGACGAGTTCGCCGACGTGGACACGCTCGCGGCGCTGGACACCTTCCGCAGCGCACTGGCGGCACACAGCGGCTGGGAGACGATCCCCCAGGTGTACGTCGACGGGGAGTTCATCGGCGGCAGCGACATCGTCGCCGAGCTGGATGAGCGCGGCGAGCTCGAGCCGCTGCTGCAGGCGTAGCCGTCGAGGCCGCTGTTTTAGATACCCCCACGCGGTGGGTGGGGTATGGAGACCGCAGTGCGTGCGGCCGGGCCCGCCGCCGAGGGGGCCGTCTGATGCCGCGGCTCGGGGGGTTGGCCGGATCGCGGTACTACCTCTGCCGGTCGACCGACGGGGTCGCGTACTACGGCCGGGATGCGGAGCTGCTCCGGCTGGACCGGCTGCTGCCCGGTGTCCGTTCCATCCCGGAGGTCCTGGGTGCGACCGACCGGCTGGACCCCACCGCGTTCGATGAGCTGCCCACGGTCCCCCGTGCACACATCGAGCTGGGGCGGCCGCTCGGGGATCACGGCAAGCGCCTGGGGATCGGGCTGAACTTCGCCGACCACGCGGCGGACCTGGATGCGGCACAGCCGGCGGAGCCGGCGAGCTTCCTCACGCCGGCGACGGCGGTCACCGGCCCCCGTGGCCCGATCCGCCTGCCCGACCCCGCGCTGTCCGCACGGGTGACCGCGGAGGCGGAGCTGGCGGTGGTGATCGGCCGCACCTGCCGGGATGTGGGCGTCGCCGACGTGCCCGGGGTGGTCGCGGGCTACCTGCCGGTGATCGATGTGACCGCCGAGGACGTGCTCGCGGCCGACCCCCGCTACCTCACCCGCGCGAAGGGCTTCGACAGCTTCCTGGTCCTCGGTGACCGCATCACGCTGCTGCCGCCGACGACGGAGCTCGATGCGGTCACCATCCGCACCCGCATCGACGGGGAGCTCATCGCAGAGGGCACCGTCGCCGACATGCGGTATGACCCGCATGCGCTCGTCGCGTACCACTCGCGCATGATGACGCTCGAGGCGGGCGACCTGATCGCGACGGGGACGCCCGGCGCGGGGGTGATCCGTCCGGGGGCGGTCGTCACCGCGGAGGTGGAGCCGATCGGTGCGGTGCGCGCCCCCGTCGTCGCGCATCGCCCCACGGAAGGGAGACCCCTTTAAGCGCGGCTGTCCTACTGGAGGTAGAGAGCGTCGTCAGGTGACGACCGGCCTCGATCCAAACAATGTCAGGACGCGTATACCGACTCCATTCCACCCTGGAACTGCCACTCGAGGACCTCGAGACGTTCGTCGATGAGGAGGCCGAGCTCCCCGAGGAGATCGCGGGGCTGTCGCTCACGCGGCGCAACAACACGCTCATCCTCAAGGCGGAGGCGGCCGATGAGTCGCTCAGCAAGTACACCCCGACCGCACAGCTGAAGGCGTCTGTCTCAGAGAACCGCGTCTACGAGGAGGAGCCCCCCCGCCCGGGCTCGCCGAAGTGGAACGATGAGGACTTCGAGATCCCCTCCGAGCTCGTGGAGTACGCCTGCTTCAAGGGGAACCTCGAGACGGTGCTGCAGAACACGGCGGTGCAGTACCCCATGTTCCAGATCTTCCAGCAGATCGCCGCCCGCGCGGAGAAGGGGACGGCGACCGCGATCTGTGCGGTCGATGATGAGCTGATCGCCTACCGCCTCGTCGAGGGCGAGGAGCGCCCGGCGACGATCGAGGTCGTCGAGACGACCGCCCAGACCGAGGGGCAGACCAACGGGATCAACTGGCGGGACAACGAGTACATCTCGGATTAGGGCGCGTCCTCGCCGTCTCACAACGCCTAATGCGATGCCTCCGGTAGCCGCCGGTGAGATGCCCGATGCGTTCCCCGCGTACGTGACCGTCGACTACAGCGCCGGTGCGGATGAGACGCCCGCGACGTACCCCGACCTGCCCGCGAAGATCGAGCAGGCGGTCGCGGTGTGCCGCACCGCCCTCGAGACGTACGAGCACCCCGCGGTCATGTGGACCGGTGGGAAGGACTCGACGCTCACGGTGTACCTGCTGCGCGAGACCGCCCGGGAGTTCGACCTGCCGGTGCCGCCGGCGGTGTTCATCGACCACTTCCAGCACTTCGATGCGATCCACCCGTTCCTCGAGCGGTGGGCGGAGCGCTGGGGGATCGAGCTGCACATCGCGCAGAACGCCGATGTGGGCGCGTACGTCGCCGAGCACGACCTCGACCCGGGCGCGGAGATCCCCATCGATGCGCTGTCGGCACACAACCAGCACCACGTCCGCGAGCTGCTGGAGGTCGAGGATGCCAGCTTCCCCTTCCTGCTGGACACGTACGTGGGCAACCACCTGCTGAAGACGGTGGCGCTGAACGACACGCTGGAGACGGAGGGGTTCGACGGCGTGATCTCGGGGGTCCGCTGGGACGAGCAGGCCGCCCGCGCGGATGAGACGTTCTTCTCCCCGCGGCACGACCCCGAGATCTACCCCCCACACGACCGGGTGCACCCGATCCTGCAGTTCGAGGAGACCGCGGTGTGGGACACCTTCTGGCAGTACCTCGTGCCCGAGGCGGTCCCCGACTACCCCGCGGGCCGACTGCCCGCGTCGGTGGAGGACCTCCCCGCCGGCGTCGCGGTCGAGGACCTGCCGGTGCCGCCGCAGTACTTCGAGGGGTTCCGCTCGCTGGGCAGTGCGGTCTCGACCGAGCGGACCGCGGAGACCCCGGCGTGGCTGCAGGATATGGCCAACACCACCGAACGGGCTGGTCGGGCGCAGGACAAGGAGGACCTGATGGGGCGGCTGCGCGACCTCGGGTACATGTGATGGACGCCCCCGCGTGGGTGGGGCTCTTCAGCGGCGGGAAGGACTCGGCGTGGGCCGTCTACCAGGCGCTCGAGCGTGGGCTGCCCCTGCGGTCGCTGCTGACGGTGCACGCACCGCCGGCGTCGTACATGTACCACGTCCCCGCGACCCGGCTGTGTGCGCTCGCCGCGGAGGCGATGGCCCTGCCGCTGGTGGAGGTGTCGTACGCGGGGCCCGACCCCGCCGTGGCGACCGACGCCGCGCGGCAGGGCGACGCCGAGCTCGTCGCCGCCGAGGAGGCGCTGCAGCGCTACGACACCGACTGTGGGGGGTGTCTCGCGGGGGTCACCGCGGGGGCGATCGCGAGTCGCTTCCAGACCGACCGCATCCGCGCGATGTGCGACCGGCTGGGGATCGAGCTGTTCGCCCCGCTGTGGCAGCGGGACCCCGAGTCGCTGGGGCGGGCGATGATCGACGCGGGCTTCGACATCCGCATCATCCAGGTGGCCGCCGCGGGGCTGGATGCGGGGTGGCTGGGGCGGCGGCTGGACCATGCGGCGCTGGATGAGCTGCTCGCGCTGGCCGCGGAGGTGGGCCTGCACCCCCTCGGTGAGGGCGGCGAGTACGAGACGCTCGTCGTCGACGGCCCGCACATGGCCCGACCGATCCAGATCACCGGCGAGCCGACGTTCACCGCCGGCGCGGGCCGGCTCGCGATCTCCGACGCACGGCTGGCCTAGCCGTCGATCCGGGAGTACGCGCCCACGAGTGCCGCATCGAGCTGCAGCCCCCGCAGGCGTGCGCCCTCATCGACGATCGAGTCGGTCATCTGCGCATCGACGATCTCCGCACCGCCGAAGACCACGCTCGCGTCGACGGTCGCACCGGTGACCGTCGCCGTCCCCAGCACCTGCGTGCCGGGACCGAGCGTGCTGTCGGTCACCGTCGCGTCGGGCGAGCAGTACGTCTCGCCCTCGAGGTACCACGCGACGGCCGCGAGATAGCTCTCGGGCGTGCCGATGTCGAACCACGCGCCATCGAAGGTGAACGCCTCGACGGTGCGCGCGGCCTGCAGCCACTGGATGAACCACCCCGGCTCGTCGGGGTTGTTCCCATCGGCGAGGTACGCCGGCAGCAGCTGCAGCGTGGCCGCAGGCAGCCCGTAGCAGGCGATCGACACCAGCGAGCTCTCGGGGCGCTCCGGCTTCTCGGTGAACGCGGTGACGACCGTCCCATCCAGCTCGATCACCCCGTACGGGCGCGCCGCGGCGGGCTCGCCCACATCGTACGCGGCGATCACCGGGCCATCGGTGGCCTCGAAGAAGTCGATGAACTCCCCCACGGCGAACGACAGGAGGTTGTCGCCGGCGATCACGACGAGGTCGTCGGTGACCCCCTCGCGCTCGACCAGCTGTGCGAGCGCGCCGATCACGCCGAACTTCTCGTCCTCATCGGTGGTCTGCTCGATCGACAGCTGGGGTTTGCGGTACGCTCGCGCGGCGAGGAACTCCTCGAAGTGCGGGGCGAAGCGGGCGTTCGTCGAGACGAAGACGCGCTCGACACGGGCGTCGGCCTCCAGCTCGGCGAAGATGATGTCGATGACGGTCTCCTCGCCGATCGGCAGGAACATCTTGGGCCGGTGCCGCGTGATCGGCCACAGGCGCGTCGCGTACCCGCCAGCGAGAACGACAGCATCCATCGCCGGACAATGCGAAGGTGCCAGTAAGTGCTTTGCCTTCCGTCAGTCGTCGCCCCGGTCGCTCGTGATCGCGACGGCCCCATCGGTGACGGTGACGTTGATCAGCGTCTTGACGTGGTGGTCGGTCGCATCCAGCTTGTTGGGCCCCTCCTTCTTGATCACCGCCACGGTGTCGACGATCTCCGCACCGATCTGCTCGAGCGCATCGAGCACGGCCACCATCGTCCCCCCCGTCGACAGCACATCATCCAGCACGAGCACGCGGTCGCCCGCCTCCACATCGTTGATGTACATCTCGTTGCTGTCGTAGCCGGTCTGCTGGCTCAGCGGCATCTCCCCATCGAGACCGTACTGCCGCTTGCGGATGACCACCAGCGGGATGTCCGTCATGAGCGAGACCGCCGTCGAGATGTGGATCCCCATCGCCGCGGGCGTGACGATCTTGTCCACATCGGTGAGATCCGCCTTGCGGATGATCTTGATGACGATCTCACGGAGCAGGCCGGGCGTCAGCATCGGCACCCCGTCGCTGATCGGGTGGACGAAGTACTCGTACTCACCCTTCTCGATGATCGGGGCATCCAAGAGGGACTCCCGGAGCAGGTCCATGTCGTGGCTACCAAAGCTCCCCCATAAAAGATGGCGGTTACCCGGATGCGGTGGGGGCGGTCGCCTCCGCGAGGACCACACTCCGCCCGCCATCGCCCTCCCAGCGGACCTGGAGGCGCTCACCGGCCCACGCGCTGCCGTCGGCGGTGCGGATGGTGATCGGCGCGCCCACGCGCAGCTGCTGCGGGCGTGTCACCGTCACCGCCCGGGGGGTGTCGATCCGGATCTGCGCCGTGTCGACGGGCATCCCACCGGTGTGGGCGACCGTCGCCTGGTCGGTCTCGAAGCTCACCGTGACCGCCGCGATCGGCGGCTGCTCGGTCAGCTGGTCACCGTATGCGAGCACCGCCGCGCCCACCATCGACCCCAGCAGCACCGTCACCGCGATCATCATCACCACCCCGACGACCGGCGAGACCGCCCGTTCGCTGTGTGTGTCCATCCCCGCCGCTGAGCCGTCGTCTGATTTGAACCGTCGGACGCGCGAGAGCGCAAGAGGTATTTGGCCACTGCAAGGAGGTCCGAGCATGTTCCATGGTCTCATCGTGCGTCCCCGGCGGTGGCGCGATGGCTGAGTCCAGCCGGGTGCTGGTGCCGATCGGCAGCTCGCGGACGATGCGACAGACCGTCGGGTACGCACTCGAGGCGGTGCTGGCTGCAGCCGGGCCCGACCCGGCGGTCCACCTCGTGGCGGTCGCCCGCTGGCGTGGGGATGCGCCACCGGCGGACCGGGCGGCGACAGAGCGGTCGCTCGAGCTCGCGGCCACCTGGGTCGAGGAGGGTCTCGCGGGCGCGGGTGTGGAGACGCTGACGGTCGAGACGGCCGTCGTGGGCACCGACCGCTACCTCTTCAGCCCCGACGACATCGCCGCGGTGCTGGGGGCGTACCACGATGCGCACGCGCTCGACCAGATCGTGATCGACCCCGAGTACCGCCCCGCGGGCAGTGCGCCGCTGTTGGCCTCGCTCGAGGCGGCGCTGGAGGCGGCGGGGTACACGATCGCGGAGGCCCCCGTCGAGCGCCCCACGGTCCGCGCCCCGCTGCAGCGCGGTGCCACCCTCGCGGGCCGTGTGGGGGTCGGGGTGGTGAGCCTGCTGTTCTACCTCGCGATGGCGGGGTCGACCAGCCCCTTCGAGCTGGCGACGGCGACGGTCACCGCGGCGCTGGTGGGGTGGCTCTTCGGGCCGATCACGCTCGCGGCGCCGACGCCGCTGCGCGTGGCGGTGGCGCAGACCCTCCGGCTGCTGGTGTTCATCCCGTACCTCATCGTCCAGATCCTGGTCGCGAACGTGCAGATCGCCCGCATCATCCTCGACCCGCGGCTGCCGATCGCCCCCCAGCTCGACCGGCTCGAGGCGGCGGTCTACGGCGGCCTGCCGGTGAC
Source organism: Haloquadratum sp. (assembly GCA_031580685.1). Classification (GTDB taxonomy): domain Archaea; phylum Halobacteriota; class Halobacteria; order Halobacteriales; family Haloferacaceae; genus Haloquadratum. The sequence continues at coordinate 12,672 of JAVLBV010000025.1, forward strand.
GACGCTCGCGAATGCGATCACGCTCACCCCGGGGACGCTCACCGTCGACGCCGACCAGGAGGGGCTCGTGATCCACTCGCTGACCGGCGGCTCCCGCGATGACCTCGCCGCGGGTGGGCTCGAGCGGGCGGTGCGGTTCATCTACTACGGCCGCAACAGCGCCCGCATCAGCTCGCCCGCCGAGCGCGATGCGATCGCGGCCACCGAGGTCCCCGAGCGATGATCGCGGGGATGCTCGTCGGTGCGACGGTGGCGTTCCTGCTGTTCGCGATCGCGCTGGTGTACCGCGCCGTGGTGGGACCGACGATGCAGGACCGGGTCATCGCCGTCAACGCGATCGGCACCAACACCGTGGTGATCCTCGCGCTCGTGGCGGTGATCGCCGGCGAGCAGATGTACCTGGACGTCGCGCTCGTGTACGCGCTGTTGAACTTCCTGCTGAGCATCGCGATCTCGAAGTTCGCCGTCGAGCGCGGCGGGGTGATCTAGATGACGCCGCTGGAGGTCGTGACCGCCGTGCTGCTCGTCGGTGGTGCGTTCTTCGGGTTCGTCGCGGTGGTGGGGGTGCTGCGGCTGCCCGACCTGTACAGCCGCGCGCATGCGACCTCCAAGAGCGACACGCTGGGGGTGCTGCTGACGCTCATCGCCGTCTCGATCGTCTTCGATGCGCAGCTCGCGACGGTGAAGGCGCTGCTGCTGGCGGTGTTCCTCTTCGTGACCAACCCCACCGCCGCCCACGCGATCGCCCGGTCGGCGTACGACCAGGGGATCGCGCCCATCATCGGGGGCCGCCGCTGATGGAGCTGCCCCTGCAGGCGGTGCTCGTGCTGCTGGTGGTCGCCGCGCTCGCGGCGACGGTGCTCCGCGACGTGCTGAGTGCGATCATCGTCTTCACGATCTTCAGCCTCGCCGCCTCGGTGACGTACGTGCTGCTGTCGGCGCCGGATGTGGCGCTGACGGAGGCGGCCGTCGGTGCAGGCATCACCAGCGTGCTCTTCCTCGTGACGATCGCGCGCACCGTCCGCCCCGTCGGTGACCGCCTGCTCATCGCGGTCGACCGGCGTGCGGCGGTCGCCGCGGTCGCGCTCGCGGGCGTGCTGGCGGTGGGGGTCGCGGGGCTGCCGCCGGCGGGGGCGGCCGACAGCGTGGTCGCAAGCGGTCCGGTCACGAGCTACTACCTCGCGGAGGCGTACGCCGAGACGGGCGTGACGAACGCCGTGACGGCCGTGCTCGCGGCGTACCGGGGCTTCGACACCCTCGGTGAGGCGGTCGTCGTGATCGCCGCAGGCGTCGCCGTGCTGCTCGTGCTGCACCAGGAGGACCTCGTATGAGCGACGCGGGCGTGTACACCGAGTCGACGGTGATCATGACCACGGTGCGGTTGGTCGCCCCGTTCGTCTTCACCTACGGGCTGTTCATCATGTTCCATGGGGCCGACACCGCCGGAGGGGGCTTCCAGGGGGGCGTCGTCGTCGCCGCGTCGGTGCTGCTGGTGGCGTTCGCCTACGGCATCGAGCCCACCCGGCGATGGGTGACCGACCGGTGGGTGCGCCTCGCGATCGTCGCGGGCATCGCCACCTTCCTCGCGATCGGCTTCGCGGCGGTGCTGCAGGGCGGGGCGTTCCTCGCATACCCGGCGGTCTTCGGCGGTGCGGGCCGGATCAAGTACGGGATCGAGGCGGTCGAGCTGGGCATCGGTGCGATCGTGAGTGGGGTGCTCGTCGCGCTGTTCTTCGGGCTCGTCCGCGGTGACCTGCGGCCACAGGAGGAGGGGCGCTGATGGTCGCGATCGCGGCGCATCTGCCGTACATCGCGGCGGTGCTGCTCGTGGCGATCGCCTACGGCATCGAGCCCACCCGGCGATGGGTGACCGACCGGTGGGTGCGCC
>JAVLBV010000026.1:0-14530 GCA_031580685.1 Haloquadratum sp.
GGTGCCGCACCCGCATCGGTGCTCACCCTGCTGCTGCTGTGCGTGCTGGCGGCGGGCTGTGCACTCATCGTCCTGCTTCGTGTGTCGTGGTACCTCGAGGACACACGCATGAAGACCATGACCCTCTCGCCATGGGTGGGCCGGGGGACCGCATTCGCCGACACCGTGATCGAGGAGCCAGCAGATGTTTGAAAAACTCACGCGGTGGCGCAACGAGCGCCGCCTCAAGAAGATCCTCAAGACCAACGGGGCCGGCACGCTGCAGGCGCTGACGGTGATGACCGGCGTGCCGATCGCTGCGGTCGCGCTGGTCGCGATGGGCACCTCGGTGGTGTGGTGGCGCCGGCGCGAGGGCTCCGAGCGCTCGCTCATCCGCACCGTCCTCGCGCGGCTCCCACGTGTCCCGACGTACCACGACCTCTACCGGTGACCGACGGCGGTGGGAGCGGGGTCGACGAGTCTGCCGCCATCGAACCGCATGGGGGTGGGCTCGCGGACGACGCGGAGGTCCGCACGCTCGGTGGCCGCCGCACACAGTGCAGGGGAGGCGTACAGGCGGTGCAGCTGCATGGTGTCGGTCGCCCGGATCATGCGGATCGTCTCGGGGGTACGCACCCCTGCGGTGGAGATGCACGCGGCGATCGCAGCCCGGTCGGTCTCAGCGGTGATGGGGATGCGCGCGTTCTCCAGGGTCCCTGAGGTGAGTAGGTTCACGACGGTCTCCTCGATGTCCATCGCCCGGTACAGGTCCGCATGGATCACATCGGCCTGACCCACACCCGCGGCATTGCCGTGCGAGCCGGGGGTGAGCTGCCGCGTGTAGATGCGTCGAATCGTCGGCTCCGCGCGTGCGGTTTCACCCATCACGTAGTTGCGGCCGGTGACGTTGGTGTCGAGGCCAGCCCCGCTGATGTCCTTGCCCATCTGGTCGAAGATCACGACATCGAGCGACTCGAACGGCAGCTTCGGCAGCAGTGCGTACGCCTCGGTGAGCAGCTCCGCCTCCGCTGTGAGCAGCTCCGACGGGGGCACTCCGACGATCGCCGCGGTCATATCGTGCTGATCCTCGATGATGGCGATGCCCCCGATGACACACACAGCATCCAGGATGACCTCGGTGATCGCCGGCAGCATCTCCCGGAAGCTCCAGTCGTGGGCGTACTGGTGTGCCAGCTTCGCACCACGCTGTTTGCCCATGCCAACGACGAGCATCTTGGAGAGGCCGCTCTCGACGTCTCCGGTGAAGCTGGTGTGTGGCTTGATACGGTTGATCACGCAGACCCCATCCGCGCTGGCCGCCGCCTCATCCACGACGACCGGGACATCGTGCGTCCGTCCCCGGCCCACCTCGGTCGTCTCCATCGATGCGATGATGGGACACCCCATCGCGGCCTCGGTGATCCCGTAGCGCGCGAGCACGGCGGTCTGCCCTTCGGCAGTGGCACCGCCGTGGCTGCCCATCGCCGGGAAGATGAACGGCTCATACCCCGAGCTCTGGAGGGTCGCGACCACCGTTGCGACGATCCGCGCGAGGTTGGCGATGCCGCGTGAGCCCACGCCGACGGCGATGCTCCCACCCGTCGGCACCTCCTCGAGGGTGAGCCCATCGACCGCCGCCGCAGCCGCCGCAGAGACCGCCTCATCCGACAGCGGGTCGGTCTCCCATGCCTGTTCGATCACCCCCATCGGGGGCATGCTGACCTCACCGCAGACAGCACGGATCGTCACCGCTGACACGACAGGTGCACCCCGCGCATCGTCCATGGCGCACCCACACCGGAGCATGGCAAAAGCGCGACGGCGTCCGACCGCTCACGGTGCGGCTCAGCACACCTCGCGGATCGCCTCGAGCGCCGCGGGGTTCTGCAGGGTGTCCAGCTCGCCGACGCGCACGCCATCGTACAGATCCGCCATGACCCGGCGGAGGATCTTGCCCGATTGGGTCTTCGGGAACGCATCGACGTAGAGGATCTCCCGGGGACGGAAGGGTGGGCCGTGGCGCTCGCGTACCCGGTGACCGAGCGCCTCGGTCAGCGACTCGTCCGGTTCGACGCCCGCCTCGGGGATCACGAATGCGACCGCGGCGGTGCCGGTGGTGGTGTCATCGACCCCCACCACGGCGGCTTGGTTCACCGCCGCGTGATCCATGAGCACGCCCTCGATCTCGGCAGGACCGACCTTGCGCCCCGCGATGTTCAGCGCCTCATCCGCACGTCCCTGCAGGTACCACAGCCCATCCGCATCGACCATCGCCCAGTCTCCATGGTCCCACAGCCCATCCCAGGTGGACCAGTACTCCGCGAGGTACCGCTCATCGCCGGACCACAGCGAGTGTGTCATCGACGGGCACGAGTCGGTCGCCACGAGGTACCCCCGCTGGAGGGGCGCCTCGACGGGGGTGCCCTCGGCGTCGACGATCTCCACCGCCATCCCCAATCCGGGTCCCCCGAGGGTCGTCGGGCGCAGCTGTGACAGCGGCGATGGCATGAGGAAACAGCCCATGATCTCCGTCCCACCGGAGATGTTCATGATCGGCAGCTCCCCACCCCCGACCTCCTCGAAGAACCACATCCACGATTCGACATCCCAGGGCTCGCCCGTCGACCCCAGGATCCGCAGCGAGGACAGGTCGCTGCGTCGCACCCAGTCGTCACCCTCCTGGCGCAGGGCGCGGATCGCCGTCGGGGAGATGCCGAAGACGGTGACATCATGCCGGTCGATGACCTCGAGCAGCCGCCCAGCGGTGGGGTAGTCCGGTGCCCCCTCGTAGATGACGACCGTCCCCCCGAAGAGGTGGTTGCCGATGAGCATCCACGGCCCCATCATCCAGCCGATGTCGGAGACCCAGAAGAAGACGTCATCCGGCTGGTGATCGAAGTTGAAGTAGATCTCCTTGCCCGGCTGGATGAGCGCGCCCGCGTGGGTGTGGAGGATGCCCTTCGGGTCGCCGGTGGTCCCCGAGGAGTACAGCAGCATGCAGGGATGATCCGCAGCCAGCTCGAGGGTCGCAAACGACGTCGATGCACCCCCCACCGACGACGCCCAGCGATGGACGGTGGCGCTGGTGGTGGGGGGCTCTGCGCCGACGTGCTCGTAGAGGATCAGCTCCTCGACGCACCCCGCCTGTGCGATCGCGTCGGTGAGCGTCTCCACGAGTGGGATCTCCGCCCCGCGTCGGTAGGCTCCATCGCCACCGATGACGACCCTGCATCCCGCATCCGTGAGCCGCGCCGCTGTCGCATCCACGCCGAAGCCCGAGAAGATGGGGACCGCGACCGCACCGCACTTGAAGCAGCCGTACAGGCTCGCGATGACCGCCGGTACCATGGGCATGTACAGTCCCACGCGGTCACCGGGTTCGACACCCAGCGCGGTGAGTGTGTTCGCCACCTGGTTCGCCTCTGCATGGAGCTGGCCGAAGCTCAGCTCCTCCACGGCGCCGTCCTCGGCCTCCCAGATGCAGGCGACGGCCGTGGGGTCGGCGGCGTCAGCCCCACCGTAGCGGTCGAGCACGTTGGCCGCGATGTTGAGCTGCCCATCCACGTACCACCGCGTGAACGCGGGCCCCGCGCGGTCGTCACGCACCTGTGAGTACGGGGTCGAGAAGGCCACACCGAGCGGCTCGATGACCGCATCCCAGAACCACTCGGGGTCCGCTTGCGACCGCTCGACGAGCTGGTCGTACGTGTCGACCCCCGCATCCTGCATGAACTGGTAGACGTTGCTCGTCTCGACATCCTCCTGTGATGGTGAGTAGACGACCGGGAACTCGTGAGGATGATCAGGCGCCATGGCGCTCGGTTCGAGCACCCCGATATTGAAACTGCGGTGCCGCGTCCGCGCCGGATCCGTCGCTCTCCGGTGGGGGGTGTGCGTGTCCTGGTGCACGGATGCGGTGGGCCCGCCCCCACATGGGTGGTAACTCTCATGCTCCCGGGGGCGGGTGGGGTGAACATGGATCTCCAGATAGACGGCACCAGTGCGCTCGTGACCGCATCTTCGGGGGGCCTCGGCAAGGCCGCTGCCGCGGCACTCGTGCGGGAGGGCGTCGATGTGGTCATCAACGGGCGCGATCAGGCGCGCCTGGATGCGACGGCGACCGAGCTGGCGGACCTCGGTGGCGGTGAGGTGATCGCACAGGTCGGTGACCTGTGTGAGCCCGATGACATCCAGCTGCTCGTCGAGCGGACGGTGGATGCGTACGGGGGGATCGACCATCTCGTCACGAGTGCGGGGGGCCCGCCGTCGGGGCCCTTCACCGACATCCCCACCGAGGAGTGGTACCACACGTACGACCTGCTCGTGATGAGCGTGGTGCGGCTCGTGCACCACGCAGCGCCGTACCTGGAGGACGGCGGGGGGTCGATCGTGACGATCACCTCGCGCAGCGTGAAGGAGGCGATCGATGGGCTGGTGCTGTCGAACGCGGTCCGCATGGCGGTCATCGGCCTCGAGAAGACGCTGTCGACGGAGCTGGCACCGGCGGTCCGGGCGAATGCGGTGCTCCCGGGGCCACATGAGACCGCGCGTATCCGCGAGCTCGTCGAGCAGCAGGTCGACCGGGGGGAGGTCGACTCCTACGAGGCGGGCCTGGCCGCGTGGGCAGAGGACGTGCCCGTCGGGCACCTCGGGGACGCGGCGGGGCTGGGCGCGATGGTGGCGTTCCTCTGCTCCCCGCTGGCATCGTACATCAACGGTGCGGCGATCCCGATCGACGGCGGTGTGGGGGCGTCGAACCTCTAGTCCGCGCACCGACACTTATTATCCAGGCTCGGCTTGCGGTGAACATGTTGCACACGGACGGGCCGCTCCTGGTCGTCGATGCGTCGTCCGAGGCGGTCACAGAGCACGACCTCTCAGCGATCCAGCGCCGCTACATCGGTGGCCGTGGGGTCGCCACGAAGATCGCACATGAGACGATCCCGTTCGACGTCGATCCGTTGGGCGCGGAGAACAGCCTCATCTTCACCACAGGGCCGCTGCAGACCTCGAACATGAGCTTCACGGGGCGGATGAACTGCACGGGCGTCTCACCGCTGACCGATGGGCTCGTCTCCTCGAATGCGGGCGGGTTCATCTCACGGCACTTCGCGGCGACCGGGTATGGGGCGCTGCAGCTGGTCGGTGCGGCAGCGACCCTGTCGATCGTCCATGTCACCGACAGCGGGGTGCGCTTCGAGGCGGTCCCGGAGCTCGCCGACGCGACGGTCCCCGACACATGCGCGTACATCGAGCAGACCCACGGCCTGGGACCGGAGCACGTCGCCTGCATCGGTCCAGCCGGCGAGCGACGGGTGCGGTTCGCCTCGATCATGACGAGCGCATCCCGCGCCTTCGGCCGTGGCGGGCTCGGGGCGGTCATGGGAGCGAAGCGGATCAAGGCCATCACCGTCGACGGCACGTCCGCGCCCACCGTGGAGCTGCCTGCGGTCGCCCAGGCGGTGCATCATGATGCCGCCACCAGCGACCACATCATGAAGCAGCAGGGGACGACCTCCGTCACCGAGCTGGCCAACGAGGTCGAGGCGTTGCCGACGCGGTACTTCAGCGCGCGCTCCTTCGAGGGGGTCGAGGGGATCAGCGGCGACCGCGTCGCGGAGAAGAAGTACAAGCGGGGCACCTGCTCGGCGTGTGCGTTCGCCTGCAAGCTGCCCACCCGGGATGCGGCGACGGGCATCGAGACGGAGGGGCCGGAGTACGAGACGGTGATGGCCTTCGGCTCGAACTGCGGCGTCGATGACATCGTGGAGGTGATGCGGTCGAACGAGCTGTGTGACCGCTTCGGGCTCGACACGATCTCCTGCGGCAACACGATCGCCGCGTACCTCGCCGCGGAGGACCGCTTCGGTGACACGGCGCTGATCGCGGCGCTCGTCGAGCAGATCGCCTATCGCGAGGGGGTCGGTGACCGCCTGGCGGAGGGGATCGCCCGCATCCACGCGGACCTGGGGGTCGAGGACTGGACGGTGAAGGGGCTGGACTTCGCCGCACACGACGGCCGAGCGCTGCAGGGGCAGGGCCTCGCGTACGCGACGGCCAACCGCGGGGCCGACCACATGTACGCCACCTTCTACGCATGGGAGTACCCGCTCGTCGACGCGGCGGTGTCGTACGACCGGCACGGGACGGCGGGGAAGGCGGCGGCGGTGATCACACAGGAGAACGCACGGGCACTCGAGGACTGCGGTGTCGTCTGCCGGTTCTCACGGGGGACGATGACCCCCGAGCGCTACGAGCAGCTGTTCGATGCGCCGTATGACGAGCTCCTGGCGGTGGGCGCGGCGATCGTCCACCTGGAGCGCCACTTCAACAACCAGCGCGGCTTCGACCGCAGCGACGACACCCTGCCGTACGAGCTGCCCGACTTCGAGACGAGTCTCGAGGCGTACTATGCGGGGCGGGGGTGGCCGGCGACCGGCGTCGCGCCCACACCCTCTGACCCGCCGCTGTTGGGCTGAGCGCGACCGCCGCCGCGGCACACCCCCGGTGAGGACCGGGTGCTGACCGCCCTCTCAACCGGCGGAGCTGCAGGCACCGACCTCACAGCTCGGTCGCACGCCGGACGCTGTCGTGGTCGATCTCACCGACGTTGCGCCGCCCAGAGAGGCCCATCGTGAGGTCGAACTCCGCGAGCAGATTCCGCAGCACGGACCGCACACCGGCTTCACCCCCTGCGGCCAGCCCGTACGCGTACGGGCGCCCCAGCAGGACCATATCCGCCCCCAACGCCAACGCCTTGAACATGTGCTGGGCCCGGCGGACCCCGCTGTCGAAGGTGATGGGGACCTCCCCGCCCACGGCGTCGGCGACCGCTGGGAGCGCCTCGAAGGCGGTGATCGAGCCGTCGACCTGCCGACCGCCGTGTGTCGAGACCCCGATCGCGTCTGCACCGTGGTCGACCGCGAGCTCTGCGTCGCGCGGGTCGAGGACCCCCTTGATCACGATCGGGAGGTCCGTGTGATCGCGGACGAACGCGAGGTCCTCCCAGGTGAGTGAGGCGTCCCCGAAGATGTCCAGGAACAGCTCGACGGCTGCCTCGGGGTCATCTGCGGGGTCCGCATCGAGCCTGCCGCGGAACGCCGGGTCGGTGACGTAGTTGGCGATCCCCTCCCCGTCGAGGAACGGGTAGTAGCCCCGGTTGAGCAACCGCTCTCGCCACCCGAGGATCGGCGCGTCCACCGTCACCACGATCGCATCATACCCCGCGGCCTCCGCCCGCTCCAGGAAGCTCACCGCGATCTCCTCGTCCGATGACCAGTAGAACTGGAACCACTTCGGCACCGACCCCATGATCTCCGCGACGGTCTCCATGTCCGTCGAGGACAGCGAGGAGAGCACCAGCGGCACCTCAAGGGAGGCCGCCGCGCGTGCTGTCGCCTCCTCGGCGTCCCCGTGCAGCAACGACTGCACCCCCAGCGGGGTGAGCGCGAGGGGATAGGCGAACTCGCGTCCGAGCATCTGCACCGTGAGATCGCGGGTCTCGACCCCACGCAGCATGCGCGGGACGATCCGCCAGGTGGAGAAGTCCTTCCCCCGCTCGAACGTCTCCTCGCTGCCCGCGCCACCGTGGACGTACGCCCACCCCTCTGGTCGCATCGCCTCACGCGCCGCCTCACGCAGCGCCTCGAACGAGACCGGATGGTCGGGGGTCTCCCCCTCGAGCATGCCCTGCCAGTAGATCTCCCGAACCCGGGCATCACCGATGCGCGCTGTCTCGTCTGCCATGGGTACCACTGACGAGGGCAGTGACTCAAAGGTTCGGTCGCGCACAGGTCCTCACCGGATCCGCGGGGAGGACGCCTCAGACCTCCCGGAGCGGCCGCATGCGGGGCGATGGACGCCGAGGGGGGTGTGGCCCCGGCGCCGCGGGAACGCATCGTATTTGTCCCGGCCACGACAGGGCCATCTGTGACAGACTCCTCGCCACTCCGACAGGTCCTCGCGCTGCTCCCACGCTTCGTCCCCGTCTTCCTGCTGCTGCTGACGCTGCTCGTCATCGGCTACAGTGTTGCGGTGGTCGTGGTCGACACCGTGGGGCGTGGGCTGCTGGGCTACGGCGCTGCGGTCGGACCGTTCGTCGTCATCAGTGCGGCGATCATGACGATCCCCCTGATGCTCACGACGGTGCTCGTCGCCGGGCGGGTCCTCGGCGGGCACGACTGAGCACCGCGACGGCTAACCCCGGGGCGGCCCCCGACCGCACATGCACACCGACGACGACGGCCACCATGACCGTGCGGTCGCCGCACTCGCGACCGGCGACCTCGGCGCCGCCGCCGATGCGTACACCCGCGGGGCACGCGCGGTGCTCGCCGCGCCACGGCCCGACGTGGACCCGCTGGCCGCAGACCCGAAGGGATGGGTCGGCGACGGGGTGCGGCTGCTGCAGTGCGCCGCCATCGCCTACCATGCGGCGGGGGCGACCGACCGCCGCGACGCGCGGGTACTGGAGGCCCGCGGCGTGTGTGCGGACCTGCGGCGGACCCTGACGGCGCCGGGGCAGCGGGCGTGTGTGACCGAGGCGATCGCCGACCTGCACCGCATCGGCGCGGATGCTGCGGCGGCCGAGGCCACCGCGACCGCGGCGGTCGACGCGTACGCGGCTGCTGCGGACGCGATCGACGACGCACAGGTGCTCGCGACGACGCCGCTGTTCACCGCGGTCGCCGCCCCGATCGCCCAGCTCGCCCGCGGGCAGCACGACGGGGAGATCATCCTGGGCTACGACGCGCTGCACGGGCCCGACCCCAGCGACGTGGCGGGCTTCCTCGCACACCGGGTGCGCACCAAGCAGGCCCGCTGGCGGGGGCTGCTGGCGACCGCCGCGGAGACCCGCACGCTCGCCGCGCCGCGGGGGACGACCGCCTACAGCGTGCAGACGCACCGCTGTCCCGCCTGCGGCTCGCGCGACATCAACTGGGTGGCGGGCCTGGAGCTGTGCCTGCGCTGTTCGACCCCACTGCAGCGGGTGTGAGACCGGTGGGATGATACCCCCGGCGGCGCAGGCAAGGGCATGACCTCGCGCCGACCCCCCTGGTGGCCGTGGCTGGGGTGGGCGGCGCTGGCGGCGGGCTTCTACCTCGTGAACATCCAGCGGCTCTCGACGGCGGTGCTGTCGGAGGCGTTCACCACGGCCTTCGTGCTGTCGGCCGCCCAGCTGGGCACGCTCCATGCGGCGTTCTTCGCCGTCTATGCGGTGCTGCAGCTGCCGACAGGCATCGTCGTCGACCGCTACGGCAGCCGGCTCACCGCCAGCGTCGGGATGCTGACGGTCGCGGCGGGCTCGCTGGTGATGGCGGCCGCCGGTGGGTTCGCGGTGGCGGTGCTCGCGCGGCTGCTCATCGGGGCGGGTGCGAGCGTGATCTTCATCGCCATCCTGCGGTACGCCGCGTCGTGGTTCGCCCCGCGGCGCTTCGCCACGGTGACGGGGATGACCGCCGGTGTCGCAGGGCTCGGTGCGATCAGCGCAGCGACGCCGCTGGCGGTGCTCGTGGGATCGGTCGGCGTCACCCGCAGCTTCGAGCTCGCGGCGGTCGCCGCGGTGGTGGTCGCCGGTGCGGTCTGGGTGCTCGTCCGCCGTGGAGCGGCCGACGCCGCCCAGCGGGAGGTCGACGCTGCGGGCGTGCGCGCGCAGCTGCGGGCGCTCATGCGTGATCCCGACCAGTGGCTGTTGTCGCTGGTGTTCTTCGCGGGCAACGGCACCACCGTGACGATCATGGGGCTGTGGGGGGTCCCCTACCTGGTCGCGGTGTACGGCCTGAGTGTGGCCGACGCGTCGGTGTACACGCTCATCGGCTCCGTCGGCATCCTCGTGGGGGGCCCCTCGCTGGGGTGGCTGTCGGACCGGCTGGCGATGCGGCTGCGGCCGATGATCGCCGGGCTCGGGCTGACCGCGGCGGCGCTGGCGGTGATCCCGCTCGTCGGCCAACCGCCGCTGTGGGCCATCGCGGCGATCTACGCGACCGTCGGGGCGTCGATCGGCGTCTCGCTGCTGTCGATGACGGCGATCAAGGAGCGGTACCCGCCCTCGGCGGCGGGCGTCGCCACCGCCGCGGTGAACACGTGGGGGTTCGTGGGGGCGACGCTCCTGCCGGTGGCGATGGGCATCGCCGTCGACCAGTACCGCACCGGCGCCGTCGTCGGCGGGTCGGTGGTGTACACCCCCATGGGCTACCGCATCGCCTTCGCGATCGCGGCGGGCGTCGTCGGCCTCGCCGCGCTCGGGGCGGTGGGTGTGGCGCGGCGGGCGTGATCGCTCACCCCCGCACGCGGGCGGCGACCGCATCGGAGACCGCGCGCAGCCGCTGCCCGTCCGCGGGGGGGTGCACGGTGATCGTGGTCGCACCGGTCGCCGGCACCGCCGAGCCCGCCCGCCCGAAGCGGCCGCGGGGCCCATGCCGCAGCACGGTCGCGGGCAGCTCCGTCTCCGCGGTCACCGGCGTGGGGCCGGCGACCGCGACGGTGAGCTGGGTGTCGACGAGCTCGGCGAGCCGGGCGGAGGTGTGGTCGGTGCCCGCCTGGGGGTAGGTGTACGTCTGCAGCGGGACGTCGTTGGCCGCCGCGAGCGCGCCCGCGGTCGCGACGAGCGCGGGGCTGTACCCCGCACCGCGGACGACGAGCCCCACCGAGGTGGGCGGCTCATACGCGAGCGCGTCGACGAGCACCGTCGGACACGGCGCATGGTGGGCGACCCAGTCGACGGGCGAGCCGAGCAGCCGCGTCTGCAGCCGCAGCGGCTCGTGCTCGGCGACGATCAGGTCGACCGCCTGCGTCTCCGCGTAGTGGACGACCGCGTGCTTGGTGTCGTGGCTCACGCGCTCGCCGGCGGTGATCGGCACCGACACCGCGGCGGCCACCGCGTCGATGCGCTCCTCGAACGCCCGGTCGGCGGGCGTCTGTGCGATGACCGACCCCGCCAGCGGCACCTGGTCGGGCAGCTCCTCGAAGCGGATGACGTCGACGTGCCCGTCGGCGCCCGCGGCGATGTCCGCAGCCAGGCGGACGAGCCGGCGCTCGCGGCGTGGCCCCAGCGGCTTCGTCACCGCGACGAGGATGTGCTGGCCCGCCGCCGGTGGCGCGGTCGCGGTGAGCTGCTGGGCGGTGAGCTCCTCGTCGATCAGCTGCTGGGCCGCCCCCTGCCGGTCGACGCGCGGGCGGACGTAGCCGACGTACCACAGCGTGGCCGCGGCGACGATCGCCGCCGAGCCCCACAGGGCGATGCCACCCATCTGCGTCAGCAGCAGCCCCGCCGTGGCGATGCCGCCCACCTGCACCCACGGGAACAGCGGGGCCCGGAAGGCGGGGTCGTACTCGACCGCGGAGGCGCGGAACGCCAGGTGGGCGACGTTGATCAGCCCGAAGACGAGGATCTGGAAGGCGCTGGCGAGCTTGGCGATCTGCAGCAGCGGGACGAAGACGATCAGCACGAGCAGCGTCGCGCCGGTGAGCGCGATCGCCGGCCCCGGCGTGCGCACCCGTGGGGTGATCCGCGCGAGGACGGCGGGCACCAGCCCATCGCGCGCCATCGCGAAGGGGTACCGCGAGGACGAGAGGATGCCCGCGTTCGCCGTCGAGATGAGCGCGAGGATCGCCGCGAGCACCACCGCCCACACGCCCGCGGTGCCCAGGGTGGCCTCGGCGGCGACGGCCATCGGCGTGAGCGTCCCCGCGATCGCCGCGGGCGGGACGATCCCCACGACGACCGCGACGATCGCGACGTACAGCAGGGTCGTCACCGCGAGTGAGCCGAGGATCCCGAGGGGGATGATCCGCCCGGGGTCCTCGACCTCCTCGGCGATCGAGGCGATCTTCGTCACCCCCGCATACGAGACGAAGACGAGGCCGGTCGTCGCGAGCAGCCCGTCGGCGCCCGCGGCGGTCATCCCCGTGTACGCGCCCGTGCGGAGCTGGCCCGCCGCCCCGGTGACGAACCACCCCAGCGCCGCGAGCATGAGCGCGACCATCACGATCTGTGCCCGACCGGTCTGCTTCGCGCCCGCGAGGTTGAGCGCGATCAGGACCCCCGCGAGGCCGACCGCCGTGGGGACTGCGGGCAGATCCAGCACCAACAGCAGATACGGGACGCCCCCCACGAGCGCGAGCGCCCCCTTGAACGACAGCGAGAACCACGTGCCCACCCCGGCGATCGTCCCCGCCAGCGGTCCCAGCGCGCGCTCGATGTACAGGTACGTCCCGCCCGCCTCGGGCATCGCCGTCGCCATCTCCGCCTTCGACAGCGCCGCGGGGACGACGAGGATGCCCGCCAGCAGGTACGCGAGGATCACGCCCGAGCCCGCCCGGGGGAACGCGAGGGCGGGGAGGATGAAGATGCCCGAGCCGATCATCGCCCCCATCGAGATGGCGATCACCGCCGCCAGCCCCAGGTCACGCTCGAGCGTCTTCATGGCCGCACACCGCGGCACGGGCGGGTCCTGCCGGCATCGGACGGGCGCACCGGCATCATGCGCGTCGTTGCCGCGGCGGGCCAATAAGCGCCGGGGTCACCCCACCGTCGACAGCGTGAGCGGGCGGAACCCCGTCTCATCGTCGATGTAGCGGAACGCCGCGAGCGGTGGCTCGGCGGTGGGCGCGCAGATGAGATGGACCGTCTGCGGCCACGCCGCCGCCGCCCGGTCGACCGCCGAGGGGCGGGCGGGGCCGGTCGGATGGGAGTGGTAGAACCCGACATGGACCGCAGCGGCGTCGTCGATCGCCTCGAGAGCGGCGAGCACCCCAGCCGGCTCCAGCTCGTACCTGGTCTGCGGCTCTGCGGCGACGTTGGGGACCGGCGTCGCGGTCGTGATGGTGTCGGCGGTGGGCCCGCTGAGGAGGCCTCCACACTCGGCGGGGGCGGCCGCCGTCGCCGCCCGGTGGAGCTGCTGGGTCACGTCGGACGCGATGGTGATGGTGGCGTCCATGGCCGACGTGCGGGCGCCACCGATGTCGGTGTACCGGTCGGCTCAGAACTCCGACAGCGACCGCTGGGGGTCGGCGGTCGACGCCGGCGGGACGTCCGGGGGCGTCCCCGTCGCCGCACCGCGAGCGACGTCGATCCGGCGGGCGACGGCGGGGATGCGCCGCGCGCGCTCGGCGGCCGGGCGCACCTGCTCGAACTTGCGGAGGATCGCCGCGCGGGCGGCGTCGTGGTCGATCACCGGGCGGGGGTAGTCGGTGCCGATGCGCACGCCCACGCGCCGCTGGACGGCGAGGGGGGTGTGCTCGGGGCGGTCGAGGTACCGCAGCGGCAGCGCGCGCAGCTCGGGGACCCACCGGTGGATGAACCGCCCGTCGGGGTCGTTGTCGCGCACCTGCTTGCGGGGGTTGTAGATCCGCAGGGTGCGGCGGCCGTCCATGCCCGCCTGCAGCTGGAACTGCGTGTAGTTGATCGCGGGGTCGGCATCGAGCAGCTGCCGGTAGTACCAGTCGGCCCCGGGGCGCCACGGCTGCTGGCAGAGGTCGCAGAGGAACGACGCACACATCGCCCGCATGCGGAAGTTGAGCCACCCCGTCCCGCGCAGACAGCGCATCGAGGCGTCGACCATGGGGAAGCCCGTGCGGCCCTGCCGCCAGGCGCTGACGAGTGCGGGGTCGTGGGTGTCGGCGTGGAACGCGACCATCGCGGGGTTGACCGCGGTGTCGAGCCAGCCGGGCCAGTCGGCGAGGCGCTGGTTGTAGTAGCGGTTCCAGTACAGCCGTGAGATGAACATCTGCCGGGGTCGCCCCGCGGGGACCGCGTCCATGACGGCCTGGTAGACCGCCCGCAGCGAGAGGCAGCCGAAGCGGAGGTACGGCGACAGCTGGCTCGTCCCCGTGCGGGCGTCCGCGGGCGCGGAGATCGAGCCGGGGTACGCATCGATCGCGGCGATGAACCGCTGCAGCTGCTCGTGTGCGGCGGTGGTGCCGCCGCGGCGGGCGATCTCCTGCGTGGGGGCGGCGGCGTGGCGGTCGATGAGCGCGGTGGGCGTCGTCTCGGTGGGCCCCTCCAGCAGCATCGACGCGGCCGGCGGCGCATGCGGGGCCGCGCGGAACCACTCGGTGACGTGGCCCCGCCAGTCGTCGCGTCCCTCCGCGCCCCGCAGCAGGCCGTCGGCGTCGACGAAGGTGACGTCCGCAGCGGCGGCGACCGCATCGTCGCGCGCGAGGCCGTAGCGGCCGGTGGGCTCGGCGGGGGTGGCGATCTGCCAGCCCGCATCGGCGAGCTCCGGCAGGATCCGGCGCGGGTCGCCGGTGAGGATCGACAGGCTGCCGCCGCGGTCGGCGTACTGCGTCTGCAGGTCCGCGAGCGACTCGAAGCAGAAGCGCAGCCGCGCCGCGGAGGTGCGCCCGTGGACGCAGAAGCGGGGGTCGGCGATGAAGATCGGCCAGCAGCGGCCGCCCTGTCGGCGGATGTACGCGACCGCCGGGTGGTCGGCCACGCGCAGCTGGCGGGTGTGCCACAGCACCCACCCGTCCGCCGGGTTCGTCGAGCCCGCATCTCCTGGTTGGTGTCGGGGGGAGATGCGTCAACGTTGGCGCTGGATGGGTAATAAAG